>JBBSKO010000171.1:0-5371 GCA_038256225.1 Propionibacteriales bacterium
CCGGTCGATGCCCATGCCGAAGGCGAAGCCGGTGAAGACCTCGCTGTCGACGCCGCAGGCGGTCAGCACCCGCGGGTTGACCACGCCGCAGCCGCCCCACTCGATCCAGCCCTCGCCCTTGCAGGTGCGGCACGACGACACGGCCGGCTCGTCGCCGCGGCACACGAAGCAGACCAGGTCGACCTCGGCCGACGGCTCGGTGAACGGGAAGTACGACGGGCGGAAGCGGGTGGTGATGCCCTCGCCGAACAGCTGCGTCGCGAAGTGGTCGAGGGTGCCCTTGAGGTGGGCCATGGAGATCCCGCGGTCGACCACGAGCCCCTCGACCTGGTGGAACATCGGGCTGTGGGTGGCGTCGTACTCGTCGGTGCGGAAGACCCGGCCCGGGCAGATCACGTAGATCGGGGGCTCGCGGGTCAGCATCGTGCGGGCCTGGACCGGTGAGGTGTGGGTGCGCAGCACGACGTGGTGGTCGGCCGGCTCGGTCCAGAAGGTGTCCTGCATGGTGCGCGCCGGGTGGTCCGGCCCGAGGTTGAGCGCGTCGAAGTTCAGCCACTCCGCCTCGACGACGGGGCCCTCGGCGACCTCCCAGCCCATCGCGGTGAACAGGTCGCCGATGTGCTCGCTCATCAGCGTGATCGGGTGCCGGCCGCCGCGCGCGAGGCGGTCGGCGGGCAGCGTCACGTCGACGGCCTCCTCGACCAGGGACCGCGCCTCGTGGGCGGCCTCCAGCTCGGTGGTGCGGGCGGCCAGCGCCTGGTTGACCGCGCCGCGGGCCTGTCCGACCCGGCGCCCGGCGTCCTTGCGGGCCTGGGGCGGCAGCGCACCGATCTCGCGGTTGGCCAGCGCCAGCGGCGACCGGTCGCCGGTGTGCGCGGTCCGGACCGCCTTGAGGTCGTCGAGGTCGTCGGCGGCGGCGATGGCGACCAGGGCGGCCTCGCGGGCCTCGTCGACCTGCTCAGCGCCCAACGGGGTCACCTCGACGGGGTCGTAGTCGGTATTGGGTCCGGACATGGTCAGGAGTCTAGGAAGCCGCCGACCCGCGCCGCGACCGGGTTGTCCGGACGGCCCGCTGGGTCCTCGGCCCGCTGGGCCCTCAGCCGACGGCGTCCTCGTCGTACGCGGGCCAGCGCACCACGAGCCGGGCGCCGCCGCCGGGTGCGTCGCCGATCGTGACCGAGCCACCGTGCGCACGGGTCAGGCCGTGCACCAGGTACAGGCCCAGCCCGGAGCCGCCACCGGCCCCGCCCTTCCAGAACTTGGTGAACACCTGCGGCCGCAGCACCGGCGCGATCCCGTCGCCCTCGTCGTCGACGACGAGCACCACCCCCGGCGCGTCCGCGTCCGCGGCGGTGAGCTCGACGCGCACGGTGCCGGCGCCGTGCCGGACGGCGTTCTCGACCAGGTTGGTGACGACCTGGGTCAGCTTGTCGGGGTCGGCCAGCACCGCCGGCAGGTCGTCGCCGACGTGCAGCTCGACCGGGGTCGCGGTGCCGGCGTGCACCGACTCCACGACCCGGGTGACGAGCACCTCGGCCTGGCAGGGGCGGAGGTGCAGCTGCAGGCGCCCGGTGTCGATCCGGGCGACGTCGAGCAGCTCGGTGATCAGCCGGCTCAACCGGTCCGCGTCGCTGCTGACGGTGTGCAGCATCAGCTTCTTCTGCTCGTCGCCCAGCTTGTCCCACCGGCTCAGCAGGGCCTGGACGAAGCCCTTGACTCCGGTCAGCGGCGAGCGCAGCTCGTGGGCCACGGTCGCGACCAGGTCGGACCGGTCACGGTCCAGGCGGGCCCGGCCGCGTCCGGAGCGCAGCACGACCGCAACCTGCTCGACCGGCGCCCCCCGGGCGGCCCGGTGCAGCCGGGCGGTCAGCAGGACCTCCTCGCCGTCGGGCAGCAGGACGGAGCGCTCCGGCACGCCGGTGCGGGAGCCGAGGCCGTCGTAGGGCCGGCAGCAGGCGTACCAGTCACGGCCGTCGGGGTCGCGCAGGCCGAGCACCTCGGCCAGCTCGAGGCCGACCAGCGAGGCCTCGTCGCGGCCGAGCATCCGTGCGGCGACGGCCGACACGGCGCTCACCCGGCGGTCCGCGCCGGCCAGCACCACCCCGTCGGGCAGCAGGTCGAGCGGGTTCGTGGTCGCCACGGCGCCCACCCTAGGAGCCCGTCCGCCCCCGGCCTGCCCCTACCGCCGCTGGGCCGTCGCCGAGGCGTAGAGGCACAGGGTCGCGGCGGAGGCGAGGTTGAGGCTCTCGGCCCGGCCGTGGATCGGGATCCGCACCCGGTGGTCGGCCAGCGCGGCCAGGGCGTCGTCGAGGCCGTGGGCCTCGTTGCCGAGCAGCCAGGCCGTCGGCCGGGCCAGCAGCGCCCCGCCGGAGCCGTCCCGGGCGGCGTCACGCGCGGCGTCCTCGAGCTCGACCAGGTCCAGCTCGCCGGCACCGTCGGCGGCCAGCACCGTCAGGCCCGCGGCGCGCGCGGCCTCGACGGCGCGCACGGGGTCGGGCTCGACCGCCACGGGCACGTGGAAGGCCGAGCCCGCACTGGCCCGCAGGGTCTTGGGGTTGTGCAGGTCGACGGCGTCGCCGGCCAGCACGACGGCGTCGCCGCCGGCGGCGTCGGTGGTGCGCACGATGGTGCCGGCGTTGCCGGGGTCACGGACCTCCGCGCAGAGCGCGACCAGGCGCGAGCCGGGCACGACGTGCTCCAGCGGGCGGTCGAGCAGCCGGCAGACGGCCACCAGGCCGGCCGGGGTGACGGCCTCGGTCAGCGAGGCCAGGGCCCGGTCGTCGACCAGCGTGACGGTCGTGCCGGCGGTGCCGCCGAGCAGGGAGGCGAAGCGGCGTACGGCCTCCGGCGTGGCGAAGACCTCGACCACGCGGCCGTCGACCGCGAGCGCGGCCTCGACGGCCTGGGGGCCCTCGGCGAGGAACAGCCGCCGCTCGGTGCGTACCGAGCGGCGGCTGAGCCGACGTGCGTCCTTGACCCGCGCGTTGCCGGCGGCCAGGGGGGTGGTGCTCAGGCCGAGGCCTCGGCGCGCGGCGCGTTCACGTCGTCGGGCAGCGCCTCGCGAGCGGTGGCGACGAGGGCGCTGAAGGCGGCCGGCTCGTTGACGGCCAGCTCGGCGAGGATCTTGCGGTCGACCTCGACGCCGGCCAGGCCGAGGCCCTGGATGAAGCGGTTGTAGGTCATGCCCTCCGCGCGGGCCGCGGCGTTGATCCGCTGGATCCACAGGCGGCGGAAGTTGCCCTTGTTCTTGCGGCGGTCGTTGTAGCTGTAGACCAGGGAGTGGGTGACCTGCTCCTTGGCCTTGCGGTAGAGGCGCGACCGCTGGCCGCGGTAGCCGCTGGCCCGGTCGAGGGTGGTACGGCGCTTCTTCTGGGCGTTGACTGACCGCTTGACGCGTGCCATGAGGGTGCTCCTTAAGTTCTTCGGTGGCCGGGTCGGGGAGGGACCCGGCCGGTGGGGGCGAGGGTCAGAGACCCAGCAGCTTCTTGGCGCGGGGGACGTCGTTCGCCGCGACCTCGGTCGTGCCGGACAGACGACGCGTCACCTTGGAGGACTTCTTCTCCAGGTTGTGGCGCTTGCCGGCCTTCTCGCGGCGGATCTTGCCCGAGCCGGTGACCCGGAACCGCTTGCTGGCGCCCGAGTGGGTCTTGTTCTTCGGCATGGTGCTTCTCCTCCAGGGGGTAGCAGGCGTGGTGGTGCGCGCCTGTCGGGCCGGGGAACGCCCCCGGCCGGTGGCTGTGTGTGCGGTCTGTGGTCGAGGACCTGGCGGTCCTCAGGCCTCGATCTCGGGGTCGAGGTTCTCCGAGCGCCCGCGCTCCTTGGCGACCGTGCTCCGCCCGGCGTTCGCGGCGGTCCGCTCGGCCTTGTCCTCGGCCTCCTCGGCGGCCCGGTCGGCCATCTCCTTCTCCTTCTCCACCCGCAGCTGGTTCTTGGCCTCGGCCTTCTTGCGGTGCGGGCCCAGGACCATGACCATGTTGCGGCCGTCCTGCTTGGGGGAGGACTCGACGAAGCCGAGCTCGGCGACGTCCTCGGAGAGGCGCTGCAGGAGCCGGAAGCCCAGCTCGGGGCGGTGCTGCTCGCGGCCTCGGAACATGATCGTGATCTTGACCTTGTCGCCGGCAGCCAGGAACCGGACCACGTGACCCTTCTTGGTCTCGTAGTCGTGGCCGTCGATCTTGGGGCGGAGCTTCATCTCCTTGATCACGACGTTGGTCTGGTTCCGTCGTGCCTCACGGGCCTTCTGGGCGTTCTCGTACTTGAACTTCCCGTAGTCCATGAGCTTGCAGACCGGCGGGCGGGCCGTGGGCGCGACCTCGACCAGGTCGAGGTCGGCCTCCTGGGCCAGACGCAGGGCCTGGTCGGTCGGCACGATGCCGACGGTCTCGCCGTTGGGTCCGACGAGGCGGACCTCGGGTACCCGGATCCGGTCGTTGATGCGCAGCTCGGTGCTGATGAGTCCTCCAGTGGGTCAGGGGCACGGAGGCTCTCCCCCGCCGCGGGCGCACGCGGGAGGCGTACGGCCCGGAGACGAGAAATGGCTCCCGCTCGGACCAAGCGGAAGCCAGTGACCACACCGACACCCGGAGGTGTCGCGACCGGTCGGGAGGGACGCTGGTGCGTCCCGGCTCGACCGAGCCGGTGGACCGGACCCGACGACCTGGGCGGTGGTGGCCGCGTGCGGTCGGTGCGGGTGGGAGTCGGTGTTGCCGTGACCCCGCTTGTAGATCGTCGTGGTCGGCAGCTCGCGCTGCTTCCCACATCGATCGGTCAACGCAAGACCTTAGCGGATCATTCCGGCACCGGCGAATCCGGCGGGCCGTCCGGGGAGGCGCCGACCCACGCCAGTCTGCCGTCGACCCGCACCAGGCGCCAGCCGGCGGCGACCGCCTCGAGGTCCTGCCCGGTCAGGACGTACGACGCGGGGCCGGCGAGGTCGACCGCGAGCGCCGCGGCACCCTCCTGCAGGGCGGCCGTGGCCGCTGTCGCGGCGGTGACCGGGACCGGACGGGCCTGCGGGTCCCAGGCGGCCATCGCGTCGGCGCCGGTGAAGGCGAGCAGGGCCGTACGACCGTCGGCGCCGGTGACCAGCACGGCTGCCATGTCGCTGGACTTGTCGTGGGCCAGCCCGCGCTCGTCGAGCTCGACCTCGCCGAGCACCGCGACCACGGGGACCAGCAGCCGGGCGCCGGTTAGGGGTCCCAGCACGTCACCGGTCGTGCCGCGTCCCTCCGCCCGGGCGACCAGCGCCGCCCGCAGGACGAGGTCGGGCGCGCCGTCGTCGTCGGCGAAGCCGGGGTCGGGGAGGTCGCGGGAGGTCACCGGAACAGTCTCCCCGGCACCGACGCCGCACCGCCGCCGCCCCCGGCGTCCG
>JBBSKO010000172.1:0-5296 GCA_038256225.1 Propionibacteriales bacterium
CCTCCGCTGGCGGTGCGCGGTACGGCCCGGGAGTCCTGACCACCTAGACTCGCCCCCGTCAGCGCAGCAACGAGCGCTCACCCGGACTGCGACGGACGCTCGTCACGGTTCCGCACGTCCCGGGCCCCTAGCTCAATTGGCAGAGCTGAGGACTTTTAATCCTTAGGTTGTGGGTTCGAGTCCCACGGGGCCTACCGAACGTCCGGGTCGTGTGCCTGAGCACGCGCCATGGCTGGTGCCCAGACACACGACTCGTCGCCGCCGGCCGCCCGGGAGGCCGTCGTCGGGCAGGATGCCAGCCATGACCGACACCACGCCCCCCACGGCCGCGCGCGAGACGCCCGAGCTGGTCCACCTCGACGTGGCCGACGGGGTCGCCACGCTGACCCTGGACTCCCCGCGCAACCGCAACGCGCTCTCCCGGCAGCTGGTCGCCGAGCTGCTCGACGGGCTCGCCCGCGCCGAGGCCGACGACGCCGTACGCGTGGTGGTGGTCGCCGCCACCGGGAAGGTCTTCTGCTCGGGGGCCGACCTGGCCGAGGCCGGGCAGGGCATGGAGGAGGGCGCGCGGACCATCGTGGCGATCCAGCGCGCGATCGTCGCGCACGCCAAGCCGGTGGTGGTGCGGGTGCAGGGTCCCGTGCGGGCCGGCGGGATCGGGATCGTCGCGGCCGCGGACGTGGCGCTGTGCACCGAGGAGGCGACCTTCGCGCTGACCGAGGTACGCCTGGCACTGGCCCCCGCCGCGATCTCGCTGACCGTGCTGCCCCGGATGACCAGCCGCGCCGGGGCCTGGGCGTGCCTGTCGGGCGCCACCTTCGACGGCCGCGACGCCGCCGCCTGGGGCCTGGTCACCCGCGCGGTGCCGGCGGACGACCTCGACGCCGCCGTCGCGGAGACCTGCGCCGAGCTCGGCAAGGGCGCACCGCAGGGCCTGCGGGAGACCAAGCGGCTGCTGGCTCGCGACCTGGTCGACCGGATCGACGCCCGGGGTGACGACCTCGCCCGCCTCTCTGCCCGGCTCTTCGGCTCCGACGAGGCGAAGGCGGCGATGACCGCGTTCCTCGAGCGCAAGCGCTGAGACCGGCCGCGCCGGCCACCGGGCGTGGGGTCCGCCCGGATCCGCCGGAACGCACCCGCCGCGCGCCGGATCGCCGTACCTTGCGGGCATGACCGATCCGGCCCCCGACGGACAGGCCGACCTGTTCGACCAGTGGCTGGCCCACCGGGCCCCGGTCGAACCCGCGCCGGTCGAGCCCGCGCCGGTCGGCCGGCGCCGCCGCGACGTCCCGCCCGGCGCACCCCCGGTCCTGCCCGACGAGCCCGCGGTGGCGACGCCTCCCCCGCCCCCGACCCCGACCCCAACCCCGCCGCCAACCCCGCCCCCGACCCCAACCCCGGCACCAACCCCGCCGCCAACCCCGCCCCCGACCCCAACCCCGGCACCAACCCCGCCGCCGAGCCCGACCCCGGCACCGGCACCGGCCCCGGCCCCGGTGGACGAGGACCTCGCCCACCCGACGTTCCGCCCCCGGCGCACGGCACGACTGGTGACCGGCCTGCTGCTGCTCGCCTCGCTCGGCGTCACCGCCCTGCTGGCCCGCGAGGCGTACGTCGGCCGCGCCGACCTGGTGGTCGCGGACCTCGTCCCCGTCGGCATCGCCGCGGCGCTGACCCTCGTGCTGTGGGCCGTGCGGTCGTCGACCTCGGTCGCCCGGCTCTCCGTCGAGGGCGGCCAGCTGACGATCACCCGCAACGGCGAGACCTGGCGCTGCGACCTCACCGGCCGGGCCACCCCGGTCGAGGTGCTCGGCCGGCCCGGTCGGCGCGGCTGGAAGGTCGTGTTCGCCCGACGGGGGCGCCCGCCGTACGTCGTCGACGCCTCCATGGTCGACCCGGTGCACTTCACCCGGGTCCTGACGCACTACCGCCCGGACGTCACCGGCCCGCCCTGACCACGCCTGGCGGGGCGGGTCCGGACGGGCCGGTGACGGAGCTGGTTCGTGACGGTGCGGGTCGGGTCAGACCCGCTCCTCCATGCGGACGCCGCGCTCGCCGGCGTCGGTGAGCCGGACGTTCTCGGCGGCCGCGGCCTCGAGCTCGGCGCGGCGGGTGGCCTCGAGCAGGCCCTGGGCGGCCTCGTAGGCGCCGGGCTCGGAGACGAGGTCGACCGCGCCGCGGTCGAACCTGGCCAACGCGTTGCGCCCGAAGATCTGCTGCTCGGTCGAGGTGCGCTCGGCGCGCCCGCGGCCCAGGAACGAGATGAACCAGTGCAGCACCGCGGTGATCCGGTTCTTGAAACCGGTGATGTAGACCAGGTGCACCGCGAGCCACATCAGCCAGGCGATGAAGCCGGTCAGGCGCACGTTGCCGACCAGCGCCACGGCGCGGAAGCGGCTGATGATGGCCATCGAGCCCTTGTCGAAGTACTTGAACGGCTTCTGGGCCGGCTTGCTCTCGAGGCGGTGGTCGATCTCCTTGGCGGCGTACTTCGCGCCCTGGATGGCCACCTGCGCCACGCCGGGGAGGTTGTCGAGGGAGATCATGTCGCCGACGACGAACACCTCGGGGTAGCCCGGGAGGGTCAGGTCGGGGTTGACCCCGATCCGTCCGGCCCGGTCGACCGGGGCACCGGTCTGCTCGGCGAGCTGCTTGCCCAGAGGGCTGGCCTGGACGCCGGCGGCCCAGATCTTGGTGATCGAGTCGATCCGCTCGGTGTGGCCGTCCTTGTACTGCGTGACCAGGCCGCGCTCGTCCACGTCGGTGACCATCGCGCCGAGCTTGACCTCGACGCCGAGCTTCTCGAGCTCCTTCTTCGACTTCTCCCCCAGCTTGGCGCCGAACGGCGGCAGCACCTGCGGGGCGGCGTCGACCAGCACGACCCGTGCGGAGCGGGTGTTGATCGAGCGGAAGTCGCGGCGCAGCGTGCGGTGGGCCAGCTCGGCGATCTGCCCGGCCATCTCGACGCCGGTCGGGCCGGCACCGACGACCACGAAGGTCAGCATGTGGTCGACGTCCTCGCCCTTGGCGGCGCCGACCTCGGCCATCTCGAAGGCGCCGAAGATGCGCCCGCGCAGCTCGAGGGCGTCGTCGATGCTCTTCATCCCGGGGGCGAACTCGGCGAAGTGGTCGTTGCCGAAGTACGACTGCCCGGCGCCGGCGGCGACCAGCAGCGAGTCGTAGTGGGTGACGGTCTGGCGTCCCAGGACGTGGTGGGTGACGGTGCGCGCGTCGAGGTCGACGTCGGTCACCTCGCCGAGCAGGACGCGGGCGTTCTTCTGCCGGCTGAGCACCTCGCGGGTCGGCGGCGCGATCTCGCCCTCGGAGAGGATCCCGGTCGCCACCTGGTAGAGCAGCGGCTGGAAGAGGTGATGGGTGGTCTTGGCGATCATCGTGACGTTGACGTCGCTGCCCTTGAGGGCCTTGGTCCCGAAGAGCCCGCCGAAGCCGGAGCCGATGACGACGACCCGGTGCCGCTGTCCCTCGCCCCCGTCGCCCGCGTTGCCGTGGTCGACCAGCTGAAGGGTCTCGTGCTGGGGCTGCGTCACGTCGTGTCCGTCCTGGGTCGAGCTCATGGGTGCTCCGTCTCCTCGGCTGCGACCCCCATCGTCTCGCGCCCGGCCGGGTGGTGCCAGTCGTCGGGTCGTCTCATCGGTCACACGCGCCCCTGCCCGACACGGGGTAGCGTCGTCGCAGGTCAGCGGCCTGCGTTTCGTCCGAGCAGGTCGCGGGGCGACACGCGGACGTCCGCGGGGTGGCTTGACATGTCACCCCTGCGGGTAAACGGTCCAGACTGGCCCCGACGGCCACCACACTCGGAGGATCCCCGTGACGTCGACCCCGCCCCAGATCGCCCTGGCCCCCGGGCCACGGAGCGTTCAGGACGCGCGCCGGTGGGTGGTGGGCCGCTGCCGGGACCTCGGCCGCCCCGAGCTGGCCGAGTGCGCCGAGGTGGGCGTCTCGGAGCTGGTGAGCAACGCGCTCCTGCACGGGTCCTCGCCGATCCAGGTGGGGATGGCCGGCACCACCGCCCACCCGCGCGTGGAGGTGCGCGACGCCTCCACCGACGCGCCCCGGATCGGGGGAGCCGAGATCACCCTGCTCGGCGACCACCTCGACGACGACGCGCTGCTGACCTTCGGGCGCGGCCTGGGCATCGTGGCGCGCGTCTCGCGGGCGTGGGGCGCCGACATCGACGACGACGGCAAGGTCGTCTGGTTCGAGCCGGCCGAGGACGTCGAGGACGTCGCCACCGAGGGGGTGGTCACCGGCCTGGCCGGGCAGGCCGAGCGGCGTCGGGCCCGGGACCGCGCGGGCGTGCGGACCTTCGTGCTCCCCGGCGTCCCGCTGCGCCTCCACGTCGCTTTCGTGCGGCACTACCGCGAGCTGCGGCGCGAGGTGCGGCTGCTCGCGCTGGCGCACGCCACGACCTACCCGCTGGCCCGCGACCTGTCCGAGCTGTTCACCGCGCTGGACGCCCCGGCGTACGACGGGCTCCTGCTCGCCGTCGCCGACATCGCCGACGCCGCCGACGCCGCCGCGCACGACCACGCCGGCGCCCACACCGCCGTCGACCTGCGCGTGGACCTGACCAGCGAGGGCGCCGCGGAGCTCGGCCGGCTGGCCGAGCTGCTCGAGGCCGCGGACGTCTTCTGCCGCGAGGAGCGGCTGCTCTCCCTGGCCCGCGACCGCGAGCAGCGCCGGTTCCAGCGGTGGTTCCTCGAGGAGCTCGAGGCGCAGGGGGCCGGAGCGGCGCCGCGACGCTGGGACGAGGCCCCGGCGACCGACGACGAGACCGGGGACGACGAGCACCCCCGGTCCACCGTCCGGTGAGAGGCCCGGCTCCGGCTGCGGTCGCGGCCGTCGCCGCCGGCGGCGCGCTCGGGTGCGTGCTGCGCGCGGTCGTGGGCGAGGCCGTCCCGGCCGACCCCACCGACTTCCCGTGGGCGATCTTCGTGGTCAACCTGGTCGGGGCCGTCGCGCTGGCCGCCCTTCCGGCGCTGGGCGTCGTGCGCCGCTCGTCGTTCCTGACCGCGGGCCTCGGGCCCGGCCTGCTCGGGGGGTTCACGACGCTGTCGACCGTCTCGGACCAGACCCGGGCGCTGCTGGCCGCCGACGAGACGGTGACCGCGGCGGCGTACGTCGGGGGCTCCCTGGCCGTCGGCCTGCTCGCCGTGGTGGCCGTGTCCGCCCCGGTGGGCACCGGACCCGAGCAGGACTTCGCCGACGAGGAGGTCGACGAGTGAGCCCGGTGGACCTGCTGCTGGTGGCGCTCGGCGGCGCCGTCGGCGCGCCG
>JBBSKO010000173.1:0-5242 GCA_038256225.1 Propionibacteriales bacterium
CGGAGTTGCCCTCGCGCAGGACCGGGTTGACCGCGGAGCCCTTCACCTTGTCGTAGCGGGCGCGGACGTCCTTGTCCTCCTCCGACTGCGGGTTCTCGGGGTAGGCCGGGAGGTCGAAGCCCTGCTCCTGCAGCTCCTTGACCGCGGCCTTGAGCTGCGGGACGGAGGCGGAGATGTTGGGCAGCTTGATGATGTTGGCCTCGGGCTTGGTGGCCAGCCCGCCCAGCTCGGCCAGCGCGTCCTCGACGCGCTGCTCCTCGGTGAGGCGGTCGGGGAACTGAGCCAGGATCCGCCCGGCCAGGGAGATGTCGCGGGTCTCGACCTCCACGCCGGCCTTGGCGGCGTACGCCTCGACGATCGGCAGGAGCGAGTACGTCGCCAGCAGCGGCGCCTCGTCGGTGTGGGTGTAGACGATCGTGGCGGGCTTCTCGGCCATGGGGCAACGACTCCTGCTCGGCTGCGGGGCGGACGTGCGGAAAGTAACTTGACGTCAAGATACCTGACGGGACTGCCCGGCCAGCGTGTCACCCGCGCAGCGGGCCCGGCAACGGCGCTCACGGGTGGGAGCCGCGCGGGGGCGTGGCGCTGCTAGCGTCGCGGCGTCCCGTTGCACGAGTCCAGCACCCGCCTCGAAGGAGTCCCCGTGAGCTCTACCCCGTTGAAGGTCGCCGTCACCGGTGCCGCCGGTCAGATCGGCTACAGCCTGCTCTTCCGGCTCGCCAGCGGAGCGCTGGGCGACCGGCCCGTGGAGCTGCGCCTGCTCGAGATCACGCCCGCGCTGAAGGCGCTCGAGGGCGTCGTGATGGAGCTCGACGACTGCGCCTTCCCGACCCTGGCCGGCGTCGAGATCGGCGACGACGCCGAGAAGGTCTTCGACGGCGTCAACCTCGCCCTGCTCGTCGGCGCCCGCCCGCGCGGGCCCGGCATGGAGCGCGGCGACCTGCTCGAGGCCAACGGCGCGATCTTCACCGCGCAGGGCAAGGCCCTCAACAAGGTCGCGGCCGACGACGTCCGCATCGGCGTGACCGGCAACCCGGCCAACACCAACGCGCTGATCGCGCTCAGCAACGCCCCCGACATCCCGACCGACCGCTTCTCGGCGCTGACCCGGCTGGACCACAACCGGGCCATCTCGCAGCTCGCCGCGAAGACCGGCGCCCCGGTCACCGACATCACGAAGATGACGATCTGGGGCAACCACTCCGCCACCCAGTACCCCGACATCTTCCACGCCGAGGTCGGCGGCCGGAACGCCGCCGAGGTCGTCGGCGACCAGCGCTGGCTCGAGGACGACTTCATCCCCACCGTCGCCAAGCGCGGCGCCGCCATCATCGAGGCCCGTGGCTCGTCCTCGGCCGCCTCGGCGGCGTCGGCGACGATCGACGCCGCCCGCGACTGGCTGCACGGCTCCGCGCAGGGCGACTGGGTCTCGATGGCCGTGCTCTCCGACGGCTCCTACGGGGTCCCCGAGGGCATCGTGTCGTCCTTCCCGGTCACCACCACGGGCGGCGACTGGGAGATCGTCCAGGGCCTCGAGATCGACGACTTCTCCCGCGGCCGCATCGACGCCTCGACCGCCGAGCTGTCCGAGGAGCGCGCCACGGTCACCGACCTCGGCCTCATCTGAGCCGGCGACACCCCCGTACGACGGGCCCCGGGTGCACCTGCACCCGGGGCCCGCTGCGTCCGGTGCCGGGTCTCGCGCGCCGCGCAGCCCGGCGAGGCGCGCTGTAACGCTCCCCGCCGCACCCCGGGCGGCGCGGCGACCGTCAGGTGCCGGGCTGGTTGGGGATGGTGTCGGCCAGCAGCCACAGCGCGGCCGAGACGCCGACCAGGATCGCCACGTCGGTGAACCGGTGCCGTACGGCCAGCATGCCGGCGTCGCGCCGGGGCAGCACGAGCCGGGCCAGGGCGGCGCCGGACAGCGCGCCGGCGACGACCTTGATGCCCAGGCGCCAGTCCGAGACGGTCAGGCCCAGGCCGACCGTCACCACCGCGAGGACCACGAGGTAGAGCGCCCCGCCGATGGTGGACGGGTGCCGGCGCTCCTCGAGCGGGTCGGTCACGAGCCGGCGGCGCCCGGGCCGGTCCCGGCGGCCCGCTCGGCGATCTCGACCACGTTGCTGAGCAGCATGGCCCGGGTCATCGGCCCGACCCCGCCCGGGTTGGGCGAGACCCACCCGGCCACGTCCCAGACGTCGGCGGCGACGTCGCCGGCGATCTTGCCGTCGACGCGGGAGACGCCGACGTCGAGCACGGCCGCACCCGGCTTCACCATCGCCGCGGTGATGATCCCCGGTACGCCGGCGGCGGCGACGACCACGTCGGCCTCGCGGACGTGCTTGGCGAGGTCGCGGGTGCCGGTGTGGCACAGCGTGGTGGTGGCGTTCTCGCTGCGGCGCGTGAGCAGCAGCCCGAGCGGGCGGCCGACGGTCAGCCCGCGTCCGACCACGCAGACCTCGGCACCGCGCAGGTCCACGCCGTGGCGGCGCAGCAGCTCGATGACGCCGACCGGGGTGCAGGGCAGCGAGCCGCGCTCGCCCAGCACCAGCCGGCCGAGGTTCACCGGGTGCAGGCCGTCGACGTCCTTGTCGGGGTCGACGCGGGAGAGCAGGGCGTACTCGTCGAGGCCGGTGGGCTGCTGCACGAGGAAGCCGGTGCAGGCGGGGTCGGCGTTGAGGCGGTCGATCTCGGCCTCCACGTCGGCCTGGGTGGCGCTCGCGGGGAGGTCGACGCGCAGCGACTCGATCCCGATCTCGGCGCAGTCCTTGTGCTTGGCGCCGACGTACCAGTGCGACCCGGGGTCGTCACCGACCAGCACCGTGCCCAGGCCGGGCACGACGCCCGCGGCGCGGAGCGCCTCCACCCGGGTCGTGAGCTCGGCCTTGATGGCCTTGAGCGTGGCGGTGCCGTCCAGCGTCTGCGCAGTCACGGGTGGGAGTCTGCCACCCGGTCGCGCCCGCCCGGCCCCGGGACGCCGCGCACGCCCCGGGAGGCCGCCCGGGCCCCGGGACCTCAGTGGAAGAAGTGCCGGGTGCCGGTGAGGTACATCGTCACCCCCGCCTGGCGGCAGGCCTCCAGCGTGAGCTCGTCGCGCACCGACCCGCCGGGCTGGACGATCGCGCGCACCCCGGCGTCGAGCAGGATCTGCGGGCCGTCCTCGAAGGGGAAGAAGGCGTCGGACGCCGCCACGGACCCGGCCGCCCGGTCGCCGGCGCGGCTGACCGCGAGGCGGCAGGAGTCGACCCGGTTGACCTGGCCCATCCCGACCCCGACCGACGCGCCGTCCCTGGCCAGCAGGATCGCGTTGGACTTCACCGCCCGGCAGGCGCGCCAGGCGAACTCGAGGTCGGCCAGCACCTCGGGCGAGGCGGCCTCGCCGGCGGCGAGCGTCCACGTGGACGGGTCGTCGCCACCGACGCCGCCGGGCAGCGTGGCGTCGACGTGGTCGCGGCGCTGGAGCAGCAGGCCGCCGCTCACCGGGCGCAGCTCGACCTCGCCGCTGCCGGTGGGGTTCTCGCAGACCAGGACCCGGATGTTCTTCTTGCGGGTCAGCACCTCGAGCGCGCCGTCCTCGTAGCCGGGGGCCACGATCACCTCGGTGAAGACGTCGGCGACCTGCTCGGCCATGGCCCGCGAGACCGGACGGTTGGCGGCGACCACGCCGCCGAAGGCGGAGACGGGGTCGCAGGCCAGCGCGTCCTGGTGCGCGGCGGCGACGTCGTCGCCGACGGCGATCCCGCAGGGGTTGGCGTGCTTGATGATCGCGACCGCGGGACGGTCGAAGTCCGAGGCGGCGCGGCGGGCGGCGTCGGTGTCGACGTAGTTGTTGTAGGACATCTCCTTGCCGTGCAGCTGCTCGGCGCCGGCCAGGCCCGAGGGCCCCTGCTGGTTGCGGTAGAGCGCCGCCTCCTGGTGCGGGTTCTCGCCGTAGCGCAGCACGGCCGCCTTGTCCCAGGTGGCGCCGAGCCAGGCCGGGAAGCCCTCGCCGCCGGAGGAGTCGGTGAGCACGCTGCCCATCCAGGAGGCGACCGCGACGTCGTAGGTGGCGGTGTGCACGAACGCCTCCGCGGCCAGGCCCCGGCGCTCGTCCAGGGTGAAGCCGCCGGCGGCGACGGCGGCGAGCACGTCGGCGTAGCGCGCGGGGTCGGTGACGATCGCCACCGACGGGTGGTTCTTGGCCGCGGCACGCACCATCGAGGGCCCACCGATGTCGATCTGCTCGACGCACTCGTCCGGGCCCGCCCCGGAGGCAACGGTGTCGGAGAACGGGTAGAGGTTGGACACGACGAGGTCGAAGGGCTCGACACCCAGGTCGGCCAGCTGGGCGACGTGGCTGTCGAGACGCCGGTCGGCCAGGATCCCCGCGTGCACCCGGGGGTGCAGCGTCTTCACGCGGCCGTCGAGGCACTCGGGGAAGCCGGTGAGCTCCTCGACCCGGGTGACCGGGACGCCGAGGCCCTCGACCAGGGCGGCGGAGCCGCCGGTCGACACGATCGCCACGCCGGCCTCGTGCAGGCCGCGGGCGAGCTCCTCGAGCCCGGTCTTGTCGTAGACGGACACCAGGGCGCGCCTGATCGGGATCTGGTCGGTCACTGCGGGCTCCTGCGGGGTCGGGTGCGTCGGTCCCGGGGCACCCAGGCGAACGATGCCCCGACCTCACTCCCCGGTGGTGACCCACCTGCGCCAGTCGTGTGCGACCAGCATAGGGATCAGCGGCCGATCCGCACCCGGCGGCCGTCGACGACGAAGCCCTCGCGCGCCATCCGTCCCACGTGCTCGACGAGCATCCCGCGCTCGGCGGTCTTGATCCGCTCGTGCAGCGACCCCACGTCGTCGTCGTCCTCGACCGGGACCACGGCCTGGGCCACGATCGGCCCGGTGTCGACGCCCGGGTCGACCACGAACAGGGTCGCGCCGGTCACCTTCACGCCGTGCTCGAGGGCGTCGCGCGCGCCGTGCATCCCCGGGAAGGACGGCAGCAGCGCCGGGTGGGTGTTCAGGTAGCGGCCGGCGAAGGCGGTCAGGAAGACCTCGCCGGCGAGCTTCATGAAGCCGGCGGAGACGACCAGGTCGGGCCGGTGGGCCTGGCAGGAGGCGGTGACCGCGGCGTCCCACTCCTGGCGGGTGGCGTGGTCGCGGACCCGGTGCACGAAGGTCGGCAGCCCGGCACGCTCGGCCCGCGCCAGGCCCTCGATGCCGTCGCGGTCCGCGCCGACGGCGACCACCACGGCGCCGTACG
>JBBSKO010000174.1:0-5229 GCA_038256225.1 Propionibacteriales bacterium
CGGGGGCGTTGTCGGACTCGACGTAGAGCAGCACCTCGCCGACGCCGCGCCCGGCCAGGTGGTGCAGCCCGGCCAGCGTCAGCGTGCTCCCGAGGCCCCGGCCCTGGGCGGCCGGCGCGATGCCGACGACGTACACCTCGCCGAGCGCGGACGAGTGCTGCTTGGTCCAGTGGAAGCCGAGCAGCGCGCCGGTCGCCTCGTCGGTGGCCAGCAGCAGCCCGGCCGGGTCGAACCAGTCCTCGGCCATCCGGGCGGCGAGGTCGGCGTGGTCCATCCCGCCCTGCTCGGGGTGGTGGGCGAACGCGGCGGCGTTGACCGCCAGCAGCGCGGAGGTCTCCTCCTCCGGGTCGGGCTCCCACCCGTCGCGCCAGTGGCCCAGGCGTACGCCCGGCGCGGGCGCCACCTCCGGCAGCGGGGGAGCGGCGGGCCCGACGGGCAGCCGCATCACCCACAGGTCGCGCACCCGCTGCAGCCCGTGGGCGGCAGCGATCCGCGCGGCGGCGGGGTGGTGGCCGTGCGACCAGGCGGTGACCTCGCCCGGCGCGGCGAGCGCCTGCGCGGTGAGGCCCGAGCCGACGCCGCGACCGCGGGCGCCGGGGCGTACGACGAGGTCCAGCTCCCCGTCGTGGCGCAGCGCGACCCCGTCCCACGGCCCGTCCGCACCGCCGTCGCTCCACAGGTCGGTGCCGGCCAGGCCCTGGTGCTTCAGACGCAGGTGGACGGACTCGTCGACGGGGTCCTGACCGTCGGTCCCGGCGGCCTCGGCGAGCAGGTCGCGCAGGGCCGCGAGGCGGGGGTCCTCAGCGCTCAGCGGTCTTCTCCCGTGCGGTGCCGTGCGCGGCGTCCTCGGCGGCCCGGGTCGCCTGCGCCTCCGCGGTGGCCGCGTCGTCCTGGCCCCGCTTGGAGGGCAGCACGAACCGGTAGCCGACGTTGCGCACGGTGCCGATCAGCGTCTCGTGCTCGGGGCCGAGCTTGGCGCGCAGCCGCCGCACGTGGACGTCGACGGTGCGGGTGCCGCCGAAGTAGTCGTAGCCCCACACCTCCTGGAGGAGCTGCTGGCGGCTGAAGACCCGGCCCGGGTGCTGGGCCAGGAACTTGAGCAGCTCGAACTCCTTGAAGGTCAGGTCGAGCGTGCGGGGGCCGACCCGGGCGGTGTAGGTGGCCTCGTCGACCACGACCTCGCCGGAGCGGATGACGTGGGCGTCGGGGTCGGCGGCGTCGTGGGCGGCCTGGAGCCGGCTGACGGCCAGCCGGATCCGGGCCTCCAGCTCGGCCGGTCCGCAGGTGCCGAGCACGACGTCGTCCATGCCCCAGTCGTGCGCGACGACCGACAGGCCGCCCTCGGTGACCACGAGCAGGACGGGCACGTCGGTGCCGGTGGTGCGGATCAGCCGGCAGAGGTCACGGGCCCCGGCGAGGTCCTGGCGGCCGTCGACCAGGAGGAGGTCGGAGTCGGGCGCCTCGAGCAGCGCGCTGCCCTCGGCGGGCAGGATCCGCACCTGGTGGCCCAGCAGCGCGAGTGCGGGCATCACCTCGGCGGAGGGCTGGAGCGCGTTGGTGAGCAGGAGGAGGGTGCTCATGCGGGTCTCCCTGGGCACGGGTGCGGGTGAGACCGAAACGCGACGGTGGGCTCCGGCTGCTGCTGGTGTTACAGGCAGAATAGCGAAACATGAGTGAAACCCCCCCGCTACCGGCCGGTAGTGAGACGTACGTGACGGTCCGCTACTGGGCCTCGGCCCGCGCCGCGGCCGGCGTCGCGTCCGACCGGCTGCCGGTCACGGGTGACCTCACGCTGGCCGAGGTGACCGCCCGCGCCGTCGCCGCGCGGGAGGGGAGCCCCGCCGCCGACCGCCTGGCCCGGGTCCTGGCCGTCTGCTCCGTGCTGGTCGGGGAGACCCCCGTCGGCACCCGCGACCACGCGGAGGTGGTCGTCCGCCCCGGCGACTCGGTCGAGTTCCTCCCGCCCTTCGCCGGCGGCTGAGCGCCCGGACGCCCCACCCGCCGAGATGACGCTCCCGGACAGCCGAGATGACGCTCGCGGCGCCTCGAGATGACGGTCGCGGCGCGTGAGCGGGGCCCGTACGACCCACCCGCCCGGGCCGACCGCGGCTGGCAGCATCTCCGGGTGACCTCCCGCCCGTCCGTCGGCCTGCTCGGCACCCTCGGCCTGCTCAGCGCCGGCCGCCCCCTCGCCCCCGGCCGCGTCGCCCGCCCCACCGGACCGCCGCCGACCTCGCGCCAGGTCGGTGAGCTCGCCGCCGGTCTCCAGGTCGCCCGACTCGTGGCCGCCACCCCACGGCTGCTGCTCAGCCCCCGCGCCGGCAGGACCACCGGCCGGACCGCCGGCAGGACCACCGGCCGGACCGCAGGCCGGACCGCCGGCCGGACCACCGGCCGGACCGCCGGCCGGGTCGTCGTCGACGTCCCCGGCTGGAAGGCCCCCGAGGCCACCGGGCTGCCGCTGCGGCTCTACCTGCGGCGGCTCGGCTGGGACGCCCGCGGCTGGGGCTACGGCACCAACGCCGGCAGCCCCGAGGCCGACGCCGACCGGCTGACCGCGCAGGTCGTCGCGCTGGCCGCCGAGCACGGCCCGGTCGCGCTGGTCGGCTGGAGCCTCGGCGGCGTCATCTCCCGCGAGGTCGCGCGCCGCCGGCCCGACGCCGTACGCCGGGTCGTCACCTACGGCACCCCGGTCGTCGGGGGTCCGAGCTTCACCTCGGTCGCCCCGCTCTACCCCGCCCGCACGCGGCGGCGGATGAGCGAGGTGTCGGCCCGCACCGAGCGCGACGCCCCGCTGCAGGTGCCGGTCACCGCGCTGCTCAGCCGCCGCGACGGCGTCGTGGCGTGGGAGTCGTGCGTCGACCGCAGCTCGACCGACGTCGAGCACGTCGAGGTCGGTTCCCCACACCTCGGGATGGGCATCGACCCCGACGTGTGGCGGGTCGTCGCCGACCGGCTGGCCCGTCCCTGACCCTGACCCCGACCCTGATCCCTCAGGCAGCGACGGTCAGTAGACGAGCGCCTGGACGCCCTCGGCGAGGACCTCCTCGGTCCACAGCGCCGCGCCGGCCAGGCGTACCCCGGCCAGCAGGTCGTCGTCGCCGATCCCGCGCCGCGCCGCGCACTGGCTGCAGACCGTGACCCGCCCGGCCTCCAGGACCACCGCGACCAGGTCCTCGGGCGCGACCGCGTGCTCCAGGTCGTACGTCGGGGGCCGGCCGTCCGTGGCGACCACGGTGCCCAGCCACGCGGCGTCCCCGGTCAGCCACAGCGACACCCGGGCGCCGGCCGCGATCGCCGTCGCGGCGACGGTCAGGCCCTGGTTGCTGCGTTCGGGGGCCTCGGCGGCACAGGTGACCTTGACGTTGAGGGGGCGCGGGGAGGACGGCATCTGGAGACCTTAGGGCCAGGGGCTCCTAGACTGCCCCCCGTGCCTTTCGAGATCCCCGACAACCTCCACCCCGACTGCGGCCCGGTCGCCTGGATGCTCGGCACGTGGCAGGGCAACGGCCACGGCGACTACCCCGGCATCGAGAAGTACGAGTTCGGCCAGGAGCTGATCTTCACCCACGACGGCCGCCCGTTCTTCCACTACTTCTCGCGCAGCTGGCTGCTCGACGACGCCGGCCAGAAGGTGCGCGAGGACGCCCTGGAGACCGGGTTCCTGCGCTGCCACCCCGGCGGCTCGGTCGAGCTCGTGCTGACCCACGAGACCGGGTACGCCGAGATCTACTACGGCGAGGCCGGCGGCGGGAAGCTCGACCTCACCACCGACGCCGTCGCCCGCACCGAGACCGCCGACGAGTACACCGCCGGCAAGCGGCTCTACGGCAACGTCGAGGGCGACCTGCTCTACGCCTACGACGTCGCCGCCCGGGGCGAAGGCCTGCAGCCGCGTCTCTGGGCCCGGTTGAAGCGGGCCTGACATGCCGTCGGGCGAGGTCGAGGGCGTGGTCCCAGGCGCGCCCGACTGGCGCGCGCAGCTGCGCGAGCGCGGCTACCGGCTCACGCCGCAGCGCGAGCTGGTCCTCGCGGCGGTCGACACCCTCGGCCACGCGACGCCCGACGAGGTCCACCACGAGGTACGCCGGCACGCCAGCGCGGTCAACGTCTCGACGGTCTACCGCGCCCTCGAGGTGCTCGAGGACCTCGGGCTCGTACGGCACGCCCACCTCTCGGACCGTGCCCCGACCTACCACTCCGTCCGTGGCCACGAGCACGTCCACCTGGTCTGCCGGGCCTGCCGGCGCACCATCTCGGTCGACGCCGAGGTCGTCGCCTCGTTGACCGAGCGGCTGCGCGCCGAGCACGGGTTCGTCGCCGACGTCGGCCACCTGACCGTCTTCGGCGAGCACGAGGACTGCGAGGCCGACCCGGGGGACGTGAGGAACACCGGGCACGCCGAGGGTGTTGACCCCGTATGACTGAGCAGCCCCCCACGACGGAGCAGCACCGAGCCCCCGCGAGCCCGCTGCTGGCCCTGCCCGGTGCAGTGGCCGGCAACGACGTCGACGCCCCGGTCGCCGCGCACTACGGCTCCTTCAACGGCGAGCAGCGCCACCTCGAGGCCGGCGACGGGTTCGTGGACCTGTCGCACCGCGACGTCGTCCGCATCTCCGGCCCCGACCGGTTGACCTGGCTGCACGCGCTGACCACCCAGCACCTCGAGCAGCTGCAGCCCGGTGTCACCACCGGTGTGCTGGTGCTGAGCCCCAACGGCCACGTCGAGCACGCCTTCTTCGGCTCCGACGATGGCGAGGCCTTCACCGCCCACACCGAGCCGGGGGCGGCCGCCGCGCTGATCGGCTTCCTGGACCGGATGCGGTTCATGTCGCGCGTCGAGGTCACCGACCTCACCGCCGACCTCGCCGTCTGCTGGCGGCCCGCCAAGGTGGGCGAGGCGCCGTACTCCGGCTACGAGCTCGTGCCGCGCGCCCAGCTCGAGGCGTACGCCGACGCCGCGGGCCCCGCCGCCGGGCTCTGGGCCTTCGAGGCCCTGCGCATCGCCCGCGGTGAGCCGCGCCTCGGCCTGGACACCGACGAGCGGACCATCCCCAACGAGGCCGGCTGGATCGGTCCCGCGGTGCACCTCGAGAAGGGCTGCTACCGCGGCCAGGAGACGGTCGCCCGGGTGCACACCCTCGGCCGCCCCCCGCGTCGGCTGACGCTGCTGCACCTCGACGGCTCCGAGAACCGGCTGCCCACCCGCGGCGCCCCGCTGGTCGTCGA
>JBBSKO010000175.1:0-5207 GCA_038256225.1 Propionibacteriales bacterium
ACGGTCGACGTGGCGACCGCCACCGAGCCCGGGCCGAGCGTCGTCGCCGCGTCCAGGCAGACCCACTCGCCCACCGCGGGCCGCAGCACGTGCACGGTCAGCTCGGTGTTGAGGAAGGCCCAGTCCGCGATGTCGAGCGCGGCGCTCACCCCCGAGGCGGAGTCGACGCAGGCCAGCACCCGCTGCAGCGGTGAGGTCTCCTCCCCGGCCACCAGGCGCGGCGACCGCATCCACACCTCACCGGTCCCGGGCTCGTCCAGCCCGCCGCGGACCCAGCGCCAGTCGACCGCGTCGAGGTAGCCGCCGCTCCACGACGGCGGGCGCGGGCGTCGTACGCCGTCCTCGGGACCGTGCGGGGGAGGCGGACCCACCTCGCCGGGGCCGTCGTCCCGCTCGGGCAGCACCCAGGCGCGGGCGACGGCCACCGAGCGGTCCGAGGCGACGTCGTGCAGCGTCGCCCCGAGCAGCCGGACGCTGCGCCCGGGGCGCAGCACGGTCGCGGTGACCGTCAGCGGCCCGACCGCGACCGGCCCGAGCAGGTCGATGCTGATCCGGCCCACGGCACCGCCGCCGGTGGTGGCCGCGAGACGCTCCACGGCACGCCCCAGGAGGGCCGAGGGAGGGCCGCCGTGCTGGGCCGCGGCGGTCCACGGGCCGGCCGTCCAGGGCGTCGGCACGACCTCCGCGGGACGGCTCTCCGAGACGTCCCCGGAGGGGTCCGCGGGGGCCTCCACGAGGTCGTAGAAGTGGGGGGTGGGGGGCGATTTCACCATCGGTCCGACCTCTGTGTATGGTTCTGCGTCGTTGCCCCTTTAGCTCAGTCGGCAGAGCGTCTCCATGGTAAGGAGAAGGTCTACGGTTCGATTCCGTAAAGGGGCTCTGGGCGAGGTTTCCGGTCGAAGTATGATGGCCGGATCACCTCGCGCTCGTGGCGGGGTAGCTCAGGTGGTTAGAGCACACGGCTCATAATCGTGGTGTCGCGGGTTCGAGTCCCGCCCCCGCTACCACCACCTCCGCACCGCAGCACCAACCGACTAAGGACTTCCCGTGGCCAGCAAGAGCTCCGACGTTCGCCCCAAGATCACTCTCGCCTGCGTGGAGTGCAAGGAGCGCAACTACATCACCAAGAAGAACCGGCGCAACAACCCCGACCGGCTCGAGATGGCGAAGTTCTGCCCGCGCTGCCGCCACCACCAGCCGCACCGCGAGACCCGCTGACTCCTGCTCCACCGACAGGCCCGCCGCGACACCGCGGCGGGCCTGGTCGCGTCCACGGGGCGGTGCGTCGGGCACTAGGCTCGGTCCCATGTCCGTGGACCCCTCCCTGGTCGGTCGCGCCTTCGCGCCGACCGCGCCCTACACCGTCGCCGAGGAACGCGTGCGCGAGTTCGCCGCGACGCTCGGCCACCCCTACGACGGGGGCGCGGCGCCGGCCACCTTCCCGATCGTGCTCGCCTTCGAGGCGATGAACGCGTTCCTGGCCGAGGTCGGCGTCGAGCTGTCGCGCATCGTGCACGGCGAGCAGCGGTTCACCTACGAGCGGCCCGTGGTCCCCGGCGACGTCCTGACCGCCGGGCTGACCGTCTCCTCGCTGCGCCAGATCGGCGGCAACGACATCATCGGCACGACCAGCGAGGTCACCGACGCCTCGGGCGCGCTGGTCTGCGCGACGAGCGCGACGCTGGTCCACCGCGGCACCGCCGGCACCACTGGTGACTACGCATGAGCGCCGCGCTGGCGGTCGGCGACGTCCTGGAGACCCGCCGCTACCCCGTGACCCGCGCCGACCTGGTCCGCTACGCCGGTGCCAGCGGCGACCAGAACCCGATCCACTGGTCGGACCGGGTGGCCACCGCCGTCGGCCTGCCCGGCGTGATCGCCCACGGCATGGTCACCCTGGCCCTCGCCGCCCGCGCGGTGGCGGAGTGGACCGACGGTGCCGAGGTGGTCGAGCTGGGCGCCAAGTTCACCAACCCGGTCCTGGTGCCCGACGACGACACCGGCGCCCTGGTCGAGGTCGGCGCCGTGGTCAAGAAGGTCGAGGACGGCCGCGCCACCCTCGCGCTCGAGGTCACCTGCGGCGGCCAGAAGGTGCTCGGCGCCCCCAAGGCGGTCGTGCGGGTCGATGGCTGACCGCGTGCCGGGGGCCCTGCTGTCCGAGCACACCACGCTGCGCCTCGGCGGTCCCGCGGCCGAGCTGGTCCGTGCCACCACCGAGGAGCAGGTGGTCGATGCCGTCCGCGACGCCGACGAGCGCGGGATCCCGGTCCTCGTCCTCGGCGGCGGCAGCAACCTGGTCGTGGCCGACGAGGGGTTCGAGGGCCGCGTCGTCGAGGTCGCGACCCGGGGCGTGCACCCCGACCACGACGGCGACGACCCCACCTGCGGCGGCGTCGTCGTCCGGGTGGCCGCGGGCGAGCCCTGGGACGACCTCGTCGCCACCGCCGTCGTGCGCGGCTGGGTCGGCCTCGAGGCGCTCTCGGGCATCCCGGGGTCCGTCGGCGCCTCCCCGGTGCAGAACGTCGGGGCCTACGGGCAGGAGGTCGCCCAGACCGTCAGCCGGGTCCGCGCCTGGGACCGGCACGAGGGCCGGCTCCGCTCCTTCGCCGGTGCCGACTGCGACTTCGCCTACCGCCACTCCCGCTTCAAGGCCGAGCCCGGCCGGTACGTCGTGCTCACCGTGGACTTCCAGCTCCCGCTCGGCAGCCTGGGCGCCCCGGTGACGTACGCCGAGCTCGCCCGCACCCTCGGCGTCGAGCCGGACGAGCGGGCCCCCCTCGGCGCGGTCCGCGACGCGGTGCTGGGGCTGCGCCGCGGCAAGGGCATGGTCCTCGACGCCGACGACCACGACTCCTGGAGCGCCGGGTCCTTCTTCACCAACCCCGTCGTCGACGCCGACCGGGTGCCCGCGGGGGCGCCGGCCTGGCCGGCCGGCGACGGGCGCGCCAAGACCAGCGCCGCGTGGCTGATCCAGCACGCCGGCTTCGACCGCGGGCACCTCCCCGCCGGCGGCAGCGGGTCCGTCTCGTTGTCCACCAAGCACACCCTGGCCCTGACCAACCGCGGCGGTGCGACCACCGACGAGCTGCTGGTGCTGGCCCGCGAGGTGCGCGACGGCGTCGAGGCGGCGTACGGGATCCGGCTGGTCAACGAGCCCGTCCTCGTCGGCTGCGCCCTGTAGGAGTCACCGGCGGGACCCACCGGCGGGGCTCAGGCGCGCAGCCACCGCTCCCGCAGGAAGGCCCGGTCCGTACCGATGTCCCGGACGTACCCGGCGTCGAGGAAGTGCCGCCACGGGTGCACGCCGGCCTCGCCCCAGGTCAGCGTGCGCTCCAGGTCGAGCCCCATCAGCTCGTCGAGGACCTCGAGCAGGTCCCGGGGCCGGCAGCCGGCGTGCTCGGCGACCACGGCGAGGCGCCGGTCGAGGTCGGGCTCGCCGTCGAAGCCGCACGCGGTCCACCGGGTCGGCCGCACCGGCAGGACGTACCAGCACAGCTGCGCGAGGTCCCACAGCGGCGGCGCCGGCTCGAGGTAGTCCCAGTCGATGATCCCGGTCAGCCGGTCCCCGCTCCACACCGTGTTCCACAGCCCGAGGTCGCCGTGCCGCAGGGTGGTGCTGCCCGGGCCCGGCACGCCCCCGTGGCGCCACACGTCGTCGGGACGGACCTCGTACGTCGTCAGCGCCGTGCCCAGGCGGACGACCGCGGCCGCGGCCTGGTGCACGCCCTCCTCCCGCAGCAGCACCGCCGGCCACGGGCGGGCGGCGGTGGTCCCGGGCAGCCAGGAGACGACCTCGCGGCCGCGGTCGTCGGTGCCCAGCGGGGCCGGGGACAGGTCGAAGCCCTCGGCCCGCAGGTGGGCCAGCACGCGCTGGACGCTCGGCGTCCACGACCCGGCGGTGCGGTGCACCGTGGCGCCGACCCGGACGACCTCGTTCACCTCGCCCCCGGCCAGGGGGACCTCGACCTCGTCCATCGCGACGGCAGTCTTCCACGGCCCGTACGTCGGGCGCGGGGCTCGCGTCGGACCGTGGGGGCGGGGGAGGTTGTCGCCGCGTGCGCCGCACCCGCCCGCGCCCGCGGCACCCTCCGGGTCCGCCCGCTGCGCCCGGTCTGACCGCGGGCTCAGGCCGGGGCGGCCAGCCAGTCGTCGATCCCGGCCAGCAGTCGCGACCGGACGTCGTCGGGGGCCGCGCTGGCCCGCACCGACATCCGGGCCAGGCCGGCCAGGGCGGCGTCGTCGAGCTCGTGGGCGGCGCGCATGGTGGCGTACTGCCCGGCCAGCCGGGAGCCGAACAGCAGCGGGTCGTCCGAGCCCAGGGCGACGGTGGCGCCGGCCTCGAGCAGCGTCGGCACCGGCACCGAGGACAGGTCGGAGTACACGCCGAGCGAGACGTTCGAGACCGGGCAGACCTCGAGCGCGATGCCCGCGTCGACCACCCGGGCCAGCAGGTCCGGGTCCTCGGCCGAGCGGACGCCGTGCCCGAGCCGGGCCGGACGCAGGACGTCCAGGCAGGTGCGCACGTGCTCGGGGCCGCGCAGCTCGCCGCCGTGCGGCAGCAGGAGCAGGCCGGCGCGTCCGGCGATGGCGAAGGCGGCCGCGAAGTCCGTGGTGGTGCCGCGACGCTCGTCGTTGGACAGCCCGAAGCCGACCACGCCGCGCTCGGCGTACTGCGCCGCGAGGCGGGCCAGGGTGCGGGCGTCCAGCGGGTGGCGGGTGCGGTTGGCCGCGACGACGACCCCGACCCCGACCCCGGTGGAGGCCGTGGCCTCCCGGGCGGCGTCGAGGACCAGGTCGAGGAAGGCGGTGATGCCCCCGAAGCGGGCGCCGTACCCGCTGGGGTCGACCTGGATCTCCAGCCAGCCGCCGCCGTCGGCCGCGTCGTCCTCGGCCGCCTCCCGCACCAGGCGCCGGACGTCGCCCTCGGTGCGCAGCACCGACCGCGCGACGTCGTAGAGGCGCTGGAAGCGGAACCAGCCCTTCTCGTCCGCCGCGCTCAGCTGCGGCGGCCACCCCGAGACCAGCGAGTCGGGCAGCGCGATCCCGTCCCGCGCCGCGAGCTCGAGCAGGGTGTCGTGCCGCATCGACCCGGTGAAGTGCAGGTGCAGGTGGGCCTTGGGCAGCGTCCGGACGTCGCGGGCCGCGTTGGTCGAGGAGCGAGCGCCAGCGAACGTCTCGAGACCCACGTCAGCCGAGGAGCTTCTGCA
>JBBSKO010000176.1:0-5205 GCA_038256225.1 Propionibacteriales bacterium
GATCTGGAGCTGGTTGCCCCACTGCTCGGTCGCGCGGTCGGCCTGCTGGGCCAGCAGGGTCCCGAGCCCGACGAGGGTGAGCGAGACGAAGAGGGTCAGCACGACGGCGATGTGCATCGAGACGTTGCGTCGCAGCCCCTGGCGGAGCTCGGTGAAGATGTAGCGCAGCTGCATGAGAGGGGTCGCTCCTGGTCTGGCGGGGGCGGTGCGGGGTCCGTCGGGGTACGGCCGGGGCGGGTCAGCCCGCGGCGCCGTACCCGCCCTCGGCCTGGTCGCGGACGAGGCGGCCGTCGCCGAGCTCGACCACGCGCTTGCGCATGTGGTCGACCACGCCGGAGTCGTGGGTGGCCATGACGACGGTGGTGCCGGTCTGGTTGATGCGCTCCAACAGCTTCATGATCTCCACCGAGCTGGCGGGGTCGAGGTTGCCGGTGGGCTCGTCGGCGATCAGGATCATCGGCCGGTTCACGAAGGCCCGGGCGATCGCGACCCGCTGCTGCTCGCCGCCGGAGAGCTCGTCGGGCAGCCGGTCGCCCTTGCCGCCCAGGCCGACCATCTCGAGGGTCTCGGGGACGACCTGGCGGATCTCGCTGCGCGACTTGCCGATCACCTGCAGGGCGAAGGCGACGTTCTCCGAGACGTTCTTGTTCTGCAGCAGGCGGAAGTCCTGGAAGACGGTGCCGATCTGGCGGCGCAGCCGCGGGACCTTCCAGCCGGCGAGGCGGTCGATCTCCTTGCCGGCGACGTAGACGCGCCCCGACGTGGGTCGCGTCTCGCGCAGCACGAGCCGCAGCGCGGTGGACTTCCCGGATCCGGAGGCGCCGACCAGGAAGACGAACTCGCCCTTCTCGATGTCGACGGTGACCCCGTCGAGGGCAGGCGCTCCCGGGCCGGGGTAGGTCTTGGTGACCTTCTCGAATCGAATCACGTAGATCGAATATAGATGGTACCGCCAGCCGCGCGGGGACCCCGGCCGCGCGGTGCGGCCCCGGCCGGACCCGTAGGCTTCCGGCCGTGCTTCCCACCGACCCCGTGCGCCGCCGGCGCGCCGTTCTGGCGCTGGCGGGGGTGCTGGTGCTCGTCGTCGCGGCCGCCCTGGTCGGCGTCACCCTCGGCGGGGGCGGTGACGACGACGCCGGCGGCGGGTCCGGCGCCCCCTCCCCCACCGACACCGGCACGCCGCTGGAGGACGTCGACACGACGACGCTGGCGGTCGCCCGCGAGCCGTTCTGCGAGGCCGTGGAACCGGCGTCGGTGCTGCGCGCACTGGACCTGACGACCGAGGACACCGACCGGGTCGACGCCGTGGCCTGGGAGAACGGTCAGCAGACCGCGCTCGAGCCCGGTCTGCGCGACGTCGCCCACG
Organism: Propionibacteriales bacterium; assembly: GCA_038256225.1. Taxonomy (GTDB): domain Bacteria; phylum Actinomycetota; class Actinomycetes; order Propionibacteriales; family Nocardioidaceae; genus Nocardioides. The sequence continues at coordinate 1,367 of JBBSKO010000176.1, forward strand.
AGCACGGCTGCTCCTGGCAGGGCCCCGGCGGGGTGCGGGCCCGGGCCTGGGTGTTCGTGCCGCCGACCACGGTCGACGAGGCGCGCGCCCTGCGCTCCTCGACCACCAGGGCCGACGGCTGCACGCCCGCGGCGGGCGCCCCGGCGTACGGGACCCCGACGGTGGCCGCCGACTGCCAGGACGGGCCCCGCCGGGAGCGGGTGCTGGCCGGGCTGTTCGGCGACGCCTGGCTCACCTGCACCCTGGAGGCGCCGCGTGCCGGCGACGGGGCGCCGACCCGCGAGGAGCTGGCGGCGCGGGCCTCGACCTGGTGCATGGCCGTGGCCGGGGCGGCGTCGGCCGGCTGAGGAACGGGTCGCGGAGCCGGCTCAGGCGTCGGCGACGACCGCGCCGCGACGCCAGCGGATGCCGGCCTCGAGGAAGCCGTCGAGGTCGCCGTCGAGGACCTGGCTGGGGTTGCCGGCCTCGAAGCCCGTCCGCAGGTCCTTGACGACCTGGTACGGGTTCAGCACGTAGTTGCGCATCTGGTCGCCCCAGCTGGCCTGCGCGTCGCCGCGCATGCCGTCGAGGTGCGCCTTCTCCTCGGCCTTCTTGCGGGCCAGCAGCTTGGCCTTGAGCACCACCATGGCGCTGGCCTTGTTCTGCAGCTGGCTCTTCTCGTTCTGGCAGGACACGACGGTGCCGGTCGGCAGGTGGGTCAGGCGCACCGCGGAGTCGGTGGTGTTGACCGACTGCCCGCCGGGGCCGCCGGAGCGGTAGACGTCGACGCGGATCTCCTCGTCGGGCACGTCGATCTCGTCGGTCTGCTCGAGCACCGGGACCACCTCGACGGCGGCGAAGGAGGTCTGGCGGCGGCCCTGGTTGTCGAAGGGGCTGATCCGCACCAGGCGATGGGTGCCGGCCTCGACCGAGAGCGTGCCGTAGGTGTAGGGCGCGTGCACGGCGAAGGTGGCCGACTTGAGCCCGGCCTCCTCGGCGTAGGAGGTCTCGAAGACCTCGACGGGGTACTTGTGCTGCTCGGCCCAGCGCGTGTACATCCGCATCAGCATCTCGGCGAAGTCGGCGGCGTCCACCCCGCCCGCGCCGGAGCGGATGGTCACCAGGGCCTCGCGGACGTCGTACTCGCCCGAGAGGAGCGTGCGGACCTCGAGGGACTCGACGGCGTCGCGGACCTTGACGAGCTCGCGCTCGGCCTCGGCCATCGAGTCGGCGTCGCCCTCCTCCTGGCCGAGCTCGACGAGCGCGCCGAGGTCCTCGATCCGGGCGTTCAGCTCGTCGAAGCGGTCGACCTGGCCCTGCAGGTGGGAGAGCTGGCCGGTGACGCGGGTGGCGTTGGCCTGGTCGTCCCAGAGGTCGGGCGCGGCGACCTGCTCGCCGAGGTCACGGATCTCGCGGCGCATCTCGTCGATGTCGAGCGCCTGCTCGATGGTCCGCATCGTCGCGGTGAGGGTCTTGAACGCAGAGTCGAAGTCGGGGCCAGCCACGTCAGGGGACTCTACCCGCGCGGTCGGGCGGGCCGGTCAGCCGAGCAGGCGGGCCAGCCGGCGGGCGGGGTTCAGGCCGGTGGCCGCGCTGGCGCGCAGCACCGCGGGCACCGGCAGGGACAGCCCGGTGAGCTTCTCCAGCAGCAGCCGCCGGTCGGTCCAGGCGGCGTCGCCGTCCAGGAGCGCCTCGGCGGGGCGACCGGCGCTGCCGGGGTGCTCGGGGTGCAGCGACTGCTCGACCGCGACGGCCAGCGGGGTCTGAGCGGTGGGCAGGACCCAGTGCCGGCTGGGGGCGCAGACCATGTCGTGGCGCAGGCTCTCCACCAGCGAGGCGACCGTGGACGCGGGTGCTGTCAGCAGCAGCGGCGCGGCGCGGGCCACCAGGGCGGTGGGGACCAGCGGGATCCGGAGACGGATGCGGAAGAGCCCGGCGGCGGCGCAGAACATGGCCAGGAAGTCGGTGTAGCGCAGGATGTCGGGCCCGCCGATGTCGACCGAGCCCTCGGGGTCGTCGTGCTCGAGGGCGTGGACCAGCATGGTGAGGGTGTCGCTGACCGCGATCGGCTGCACCTGGTGGTCGAGCCAGGTCGGGACGGGCTGCACCAGCAGCAGCGAGGAGACCTGGCGGATGATCTCGAACGACGTCGACCCGGCCCCGACGACGACGCCGGCGCGCATCGACAGCGTGGAGCAGGCCGCCTGGTCGAGGATCTCCTCGACCTCCAGGCGCGAGGACAGGTGCGCGGAGAGGTGCTCACGGGCGACGTCGGGCACCAGACCGGACAGGTAGACGACCCGCTCCACGCCGGCCTCGTCGACCGCCTCGCGCATCGCGTGGGCGGCGACGCGGTCGCGGTCGGTGAAGTCGGGGCGGTCCAGTCCGTGCACGAGGTAGCAGACGGCGTCGACGCCCTGGACCGCCGCGCGCACGTCCGCCGGCTCGGTGGCCTGCATGACCCGCCACTCGACGCGGTCCTCCCAGGGAAAGGCGCCCGGCCTGGGCGGCGACGACGCGGTCGCGACGACGGTGTGACCCCGGTCGAGCAGGGCCGGGACGAGGCGGGAGCCGACGTACCCCCGGGCGCCCGTCACCAGGATCGTGCGGGGGCTCTCGGGCAGGGGGGTGGGGTTCTGGCTCACGTCCGCGACGGTAGCCGTGGGACGCGGCCCGGCCGGGTGGTCGGGGGCCGCATCAGGCGCGGCGGCCGAAGACCTGCGCGGCGTACCAGCGCCCGTCGTCGCTCCTCGCCGCGGCGACGGCGACGCGGCGGTAGGTCCGGCGCAGGATGTTGGCGCGGTGGCCCTCCGAGCCCATCCACCCGCGGACGACCGCGCGGCCGGAGGTGTAGCCGACGGCGACGTTCTCCCCGACGGCGTTCATCCCGCAGTCGACGAGGATCGGCGCCATCTCCTGGTGGAACATCCGCTCCTGCCGGGCCATGTCGCGGGCGTGGGAACGGGCCTTGCGCTGCAGGCACGCCTGGCCGCTCAGGCGGGCACGGTCGGCCTCCGCGCGGGCGGCGTTGGTGGCCTGGACCGCGGTGCGGGCGTAGCGGTCCGCGGGCGAGGCGTCGGCAGCCGGGGCGGCGGTCAGCAGGCCGGCCGCGAGGGCCGTGGTCAGCGCGGAGGCGGCGAGGAGGGGGCGGAGGGTGGGGGGCATGGCGCGACGGTACGGGCGGGGACGCCTGTCGATGGGTGGAACGCGTGCACCTGGTGCGTGCGATCCACCCGCCGATCAGTCCTCCGGGTCGACCACCGCCGACCCCGTCGACCCCACCGTCGGCGCCGCGGGAGCGCCCGGGAAGTCGAGCGGCAGGTCGAGCGGGGCGCTGAGCCGCACGGTGACGGTGGTGGCGTCGACGGAGACGGCGTAGACCAGGCCGGGGTAGCGGCCGCGGGCACCGACCTGGTCGAGGTACGCCCCCACCGCCTGCCGGGCGCGATCAGCGGTGACCTCGAGGTTGCCCTCGACCGGCACGCCCTGGGTGTAGACCTCCTGGCCCTCGGCGGCCAGGTCGGCGCCCTGCAGCGCCGCCCCGTCGGCGAGCGTGTCCAGGCCCTGGCGCTGGACGTACGCGGCGGTGGAGTCGACGGCGACCGCGATCACCAGCAGCAGGACCGTGGCGAAGCCGATCACCATCACGGTGGTCGCGCCGCGCTCGGTCCTCCCCCGGGTCGCCGTGGGCCGGATCCTCATCCGACCTCCTGGAACTGCCCGACCGGGACGGTGTGGGTGGCGTCGAGGCCGAACGCCGGGCGGCCCGAGCCGAGCACGTCCGGCAGCAGCGGCAGCGCGACCTCGCTGGTCACGCGGACCGTGATCACCGAGGCACCGGCGTGGCAGTCGTCGGGGTA
>JBBSKO010000177.1:0-5182 GCA_038256225.1 Propionibacteriales bacterium
CCAGGCCGCGCCGGCCGCGGCGCCCCCGGCCGCGGCGCCCCCGGACGCGGCGCCCCCGGACGCGGCGCCCCCGGACGCGGCGCCCCCGGCCGATGACGCCCCCCCGCCCTGGGCCGTCGAGCCGCCCGCCGACCTCGAGCCCCCCGACTCGCCCCGCCCGGCCCCGGCGCCCGAGCCGCCGACCGATGGGCCTCCGGAGCCGGCGGACGCCGCCGACGAGCCGCCGTGGGCGCGCTCGACCCCGCAGGAGCACCGGGAGCGCACCCCTGCGGACCTCCGGGCCGCCGATGCCGACGCGCACCCCGACGACGCCGACGCCGAGGTCGACGCCGTCGGTGGGGCCGACCTGCTCGCCCGCGAGCTGGGGGCCAGGATGATCGAGGAGATCCGGCACCAGTGAGACCCACCCGCACGACCGGCACGACCTGTCCGGGCACGACCCGTGCCACCAGCCCCCGTACGCTCCGACACCCCGAGGTGACCCCATGACCCAGAACCCCTTCGACGCGCTCGGCGGCGGTGGCTTCGACATGAACGCGCTGCTGCAGCAGGCCCAGCAGATGCAGGAGCAGCTCCAGGCGGCCCAGGAGCGCCTCAACGACGCCCAGGTCGAGGGCGAGGTCGGTGGTGGCGCTGTCACGGTCACCGTCAGCGGCACCGGCGAGCTGGTCGGCGTGACCATCCGCCCCGGCACCGTCGACGGCGGGTCCGAGGAGGACCTCGCCGACCTCGGCGACATGGTCGTCGCCGCCTACCGCGACGCGAAGGCCCGCGCCGACGCGCTCGCGGCCGAGGCGCTCGGCCCGATGGCCGGAGGGCTCGACGGTCTGGCCGGTGGGCTGGGCGGCGGCATCCCCGGCCTCGGCGGGCCCGGCGCGGAGCCCGGTGCGGACCCCGGCCAGCCGGGCGGCCCCGGCCGTACCGGCTTCTGAGCGGGGTCCTCCTTGTACGAGGGGGTCGTCCAGGACCTCATCGACGAGCTCGGCCGACTGCCGGGCGTCGGGCCGAAGAGCGCTCAGCGCATCGCCTTCCACCTGCTGCAGGCCGACGAGCCCGACGTGCGTCGGCTCGCCGAGACGCTGCTGCAGGTCAAGGCGCGGGTGCGGTTCTGCTCGATCTGCTTCAACGTCTCCGAGGACGACACCTGCCGGATCTGCCGTGACCCGCGTCGCGACCCCACCGCGCTGTGCGTGGTCGAGGAGTACAAGGACGTCGTGGCGGTCGAACGGACCCGCGAGTTCAAGGGGCGCTACCACGTGCTCGGCGGGGCGATCTCGCCCATCGACGGCATCGGTCCCGACCAGCTGCGGATCCGCGAGCTGCTCACCCGGCTGTCCGACGGAGCGATCACCGAGATCATCCTGGCCACCGACCCGAACCTGGAGGGCGAGGCCACGGCGACCTACCTCACACGCCTGATGCGGGACCTCGGCTTGCGCATCACCCGCCTGGCGAGTGGACTGCCGGTAGGCGGTGACCTCGAGTACGCCGACGAGGTCACCCTGGGACGAGCGTTCTCCGGAAGGCGGGCAGCCGAATGACCGTGCACGACACCGACACCGACGCCGACGACCACACCGCGGTCGTCGCGGCCCAGGTCGCGGCCCAGATCGAGGACTTCCTCACCGCTCTGAGGGCGATCGCGGTCGCCCGCGACCCGGGGCGCGGGATCTCCCTGCTGCTGCTCGAGATCAGCCAGGTGCTGCTCGCGGGGGCCCGGCTGGGTGCGCAGCAGGACTTCGTCCCGCGCAGCGACTACCAGCCCGACGTGGGCCCGGAGGCCGACCTCGACGAGCTGCGGCTCGCGCTGGCCGAGATGCTCGGCGACGTCGACACCTACAGCTTCGTCTTCGACCCCTACGTGCCCGAGGTGGTCGAGAGCCAGCTCTCCGACGACCTGGCCGCCATCGCCACCGACCTCGAGAACGGGCTGCGCCACTACCGCGCCGGCGACTTCGGCGAGGCCCTGTGGTGGTGGCAGTTCTCCTACGTCTCCTCCTGGGGCAACCTGGCCGGCGCCGCCCTGAACGCGCTGCTCTCGGTGGTCGCGCACGACCGCCTCGACGTCGAGATGGCCGGCAGCCTGCAGGCGATCGAGGCCGAGCGGGTCCGCACCGCCGAGGCGCTGCTGGACGGCGGCGGGCCCACCGGCTGAGCCTCGCCTAGACTCGTCCCCACCGCGCCCCCGCGCTGCACGTCTGCCGGTCCCACCGCCCGACGTGCCCGGGGGCCGTCCCCGTCGTCGAGACACCGAGGAGCTGCCCGGTGGGCATGGTCGTGCAGAAGTACGGCGGTTCGTCCCTGGCCGACGCCGCCGGCGTGAAGCGTGTGGCGCAGCGGATCGTGGCGACCAAGAGGGCCGGTCACGACGTCGTCGTGGTCGTCTCGGCGATGGGCGACACGACCGACGAGCTCCGTGACCTCGCCGAGCAGGTCACGCCGCTGCCGCCTCCGCGCGAGCTGGACATGCTGCTCACCGCCGGAGAGCGCATCTCGATGGCGCTGGTCGCGATGGCGATCGCCCAGCTCGGCCCGCGGGCACGGTCCTTCACCGGGTCCCAGGCCGGCGTGATCACCGACTCGGTGCACGGGCGGGCCAAGATCATCGACATCAGCCCGGGGCGGATCGAGCAGGCCGTCGGCGAGGGCGACATCGCGATCGTGGCGGGCTTCCAGGGCGTCTCGCAGGACACCAAGGACGTCACCACGCTGGGCCGCGGCGCCTCGGACACCACCGCGGTCGCCCTGGCGGCCGCCCTGGGCGCCGAGGTCTGCGAGATCTACAGCGACGTCGACGGCGTCTTCACCGCGGACCCGCGGATCGTGCCGGCCGCGCGCAAGCTGGACCGGCTCTCCACCGAGGAGATGCTGGAGATGGCGGCGTCCGGCGCGAAGATCCTGCACGTGCGGTGCGTCGAGTACGCGCGCCGCCACGACATGCCCGTCCACGTGCGCTCGTCCTTCTCCCAGAAGGAGGGCACCTGGATCATCCCCGAGAGCTCAGGAGGAGCAGTGGAGCAGGCGATCATCGCGGGCGTGGCCCACGACCGCAGCGAGGCCAAGGTCACCGTGGTCGGCGTGCCCGACAAGGTCGGCGAGGCCGCCCGGATCTTCGAGGCGCTCGCCGCCGCGGAGATCAACATCGACATGGTCGTGCAGAACGTCTCCGCCGCGGCGACGTCGCGCACCGACATCTCCTTCACGCTGCCGCGCACCGACGGCCAGACCGCGATGAGCGCGCTGGCGCGCATCCAGGAGGTCGTCGGCTACGACCAGCTGCTCTACGACGACCAGATCGGCAAGGTCTCGCTGATCGGCGCCGGGATGCGCTCGCACCCCGGCATCACCGCGAAGTTCTTCGCCGCCCTGGCCGGCGGCGGGGTCAACATCTCGATGATCTCGACCTCCGAGATCCGGATCTCGGTCGTGGTCGCCGAGTCGCAGGTCGACGACGCCGTGCGCGCCACTCACACCGCCTTCGACCTGGACTCCGACGAGGTCGAGGCCGTGGTCTACGGCGGGACCGGCCGATGAGCCGCCCGTTGCGCCTCGGCGTGGTCGGCGCGACCGGCCAGGTCGGCGTCGCCATGCGCCAGATCCTGCTGGAGCGCGGCCTGGAGCTCGACGAGGTCCGCTTCTTCGCCTCCGCCCGCTCGGCCGGCCAGGTGCTCGCCTTCGGCGACCGCGAGGTCACGGTGGAGGACGCTGCCGCCGCCGACCCGGCCGGCCTCGACGTGGCGCTCTTCTCCGCCGGCGCCACCACGTCGCGCGCCCTCGCGCCGCGCTTCGCCGACGCCGGGGTCACCGTCGTCGACAACTCCTCGGCCTTCCGGATGGACCCCGACGTTCCGCTGGTGGTCTCCGAGGTGAACCCCGGCGCGATCGCGGAGGCCCGCAAGGGCATCATCGCCAACCCGAACTGCACCACGATGGCCGCGATGCCGGTCCTCAAGCCGCTGCACGACGCCGCCGGCCTGACCCGCCTGATCGCCTCGACCTACCAGGCCGTCTCCGGCTCGGGCGTGAAGGGCGTGGAGGAGCTGGCCGGTCAGGTCGCCGCCGCGGGCGACCAGGCCACCGAGCTGGCCTACGACGGCTCCGCGGTGTCCTTCCCGGAGCCGACGACCTACGCCCGCACGATCGCCTACAACGTGCTCCCGCTGGCCGGCTCGATCGTCGACGACGGGCTGGAGGAGACCGACGAGGAGCAGAAGCTGCGCAACGAGTCCCGCAAGATCCTCGGGCTGCCGGACCTCGCCGTCTCGGGCATCTGCGTCCGCGTCCCGGTCTTCACCGGCCACTCGCTGGCGATCAACGCCGAGTTCGTCTCGGCCATGACGCCGCGGCAGGCCCGCGAGATCCTGGCCGGCGCCCCGGGCGTCGAGCTCGCCGACATCCCGACCCCGCTGCTGGCGGCCGGGCGCGACCCGTCGTACGTCGGCCGTCTGCGCCAGGACCCGGGCGTCCCCGGCGACCGCGGCCTGGCGCTGTTCATCAGCAACGACAACCTGCGCAAGGGCGCCGCGCTCAACACCGTCCAGATCGCCGAGCTGCTCGCCGCCCGCTGAGCCGAGATGACGCTCGCGGACAGCCGAGATGACGCTCGCGGCGCGTCGAGATGACGGTTCCGGTCAGCGCAGGAGGGTGTCGTCCCGCACCGGCTCGTCCCACGCGGGGGCCTCGTCGCCGCTGACGGTGGTGAGCCAGTGCGAGCCGAGGAAGGCCGCCACGCTCAGGGCCGGGATCACCAGGACCATGGTCCAGCTGAAGATCACCGGCACGAGCAGCAGCAGCACGGTCACGGCCACGACGCCGACGGCGAGGATGCTGGTGCCACGGGGGTCGGGGACCTGCAGCGCCGTGAGGGCCAGGCCGCCGAGCAGGGCGGCCCCGACCACGATGGCGGTCAGGAACAGGTAGCCGGCGCCTCCGCACGACGGTGTCCCGCGGACGGCCTCGCAGAGCGCCAGGGAGCCGGTGGTGAGGCCGACGATCATCAGGCCCGCGACCAGGCCCACCACGGCGACGGCACGCATGCCGGTCACGGGCGGCGTCCAGCGCTCTCGCGGCGCGGCGGGCTCGGCGGGCTCGGCGGGTTCGGCGGGTTCGGCGTGCTGGTCCAGGACGGCGGTGGGCCGGGTCTCCGTGGGCTGGGCGTCCGTGACCGGGCGGAGCGGCTCCG
>JBBSKO010000178.1:0-5175 GCA_038256225.1 Propionibacteriales bacterium
CCGGTCGAGAGCGACACGACGTCCGCGCCCGGGGCGGCGCCCTGGAGGCGGCCGCCGTCGGTGAGGGTGGTCGACCGGCCCGCGACGATGCCGCTGACGTGGGTGCCGTGCCCGCCGCCGGAGAGCGTGTCGGTGTCGACGAGCGGACCTGTCTCGACGACCTCGCAGAGCGTCTCGGTCGGGTCGCACAGCGTCTTCAGGCTGGCCACCACCGCCGAGGAGCCGTCGGCCTCGCGGAAGTACGGGTGGTTCGGGTCGACGCCGGAGTCGATCACAGCGACCGAGACACCCTTGCCGGTCAGCGCGGAGCCGTCGGCGCCGGTCAGGCTGGCGGCGGCCTCGGCCCCGCGGGTGGCCTGGTTCGAGGTCTCCTGAGTGAGCTCGATGGGCGCGTTGCCCTCGACGTAGGTCACGCCGGGCTCGGCGCGGACCGCCTGCACCTGCGCCTCGGTCCCCTGCGCCGCGACGACGTCGATCGCCTCGAAGGTGTGCCGCGGGGTCATCCCGGTCGCGCCGACCGCGTCCCGCGCGGCGTCCAGGGACGAGGCGTGGACCAGCACGGTCGTCGTCCCGGTCAGGCCGCCGAGGATGCTCCCGAGGTAGTCCGACACCGGGGCGGGACCGCCGCCGGCCGGGGCCGTCGAGGTCCCGGTCGACGGTGCCGCCGTGGCGGAGGCACCGGGGGCGGCGAGGCCGGCGGCTCCGGCGGCGAGGGCCAGGACGGTCGTCCCGCTGGCGATGAGGGTGCGCGCTGTTCGCTCCATGCGGTCCCCAACGAGGCTCTCCGCCCGAGGTCACGTCCTCCCCACGAGACGCGCGGCGGCGCCACCGTCTCGTAACCCGGACGGTGCACGGTCGTTCACCCGTACGAGGCCCCGCGTCACCGACGCCGACCGGGCCCGGAGACCAGGAGGACGCATGCCGCAGACCGCCCGCCCCGCAGGACGACAGGTGCGTACCGCCCGCGGCGCCGTCGCGCTCGCCGGCGCCGCCGCCCTGGTGGGTCTGAGCGGTGCCCCCGCGGCCGCGGCGACGGTCGCCCAGGCGTCCGGTACGGCCGTCCGGGTCAGCGTGGCCGGCAATCCGGCGGACTCCGGCAGCTTCCGCTCCACCCACGACGGCGACCGGGAGCAGACCTCCGGCTCGAACCGGCCGGCCGTGGCGCTGCTCGGCGGCCAGGACTTCCTCACCGCCGGGACGCTGGCCCAGGACGCCCGGACCCGGGTGCAGGACGGCCGCGGCTACACGGAGGCCTGCGCCGGCCTCGCCGGAGACGGCGCCACCGTGGTCGGCGTGGGCGAGGGCACCTGCCTGCGGGGCGGGCAGAACCTGCAGCTGGCGGCCGGCACGCTGGACCTCGCAGCACTGCTCGACGGGCTCGGCGCGCCGGCCGGGGGCCTGCCCCTTCCCGACCTCCCGGTGCCGCTCGAGCCGGGTCAGCCGGACGCGATCGCCCAGGCCTTCAACGACGCCGTCGACCGGGTCGCGGCCCAGCTCGGCGACCCCGGGCTCTTCGTGGACCTCGGTGCCGTCCAGAGCCGGTGCACCTCCGGGCCCGGCACGGCCCAGGGCAGCGCCAGCATCGTCGGCGCCCGGGCGTACGCGCAGTTCCAGGGCGAGCAGGTCGAGCTCGTCCGGCTGCCCGTGAATCCCGCGCCGAACACCAAGGTCGTCACCGACCTGGGCGCGGTCTCGGAGAAGGTGCGCGACGCGCTGATCGCGCAGTTCACGTCCGGCCTCGAAGGAGGACTGGCTCCCCTGGCGGAGGCGGCAGAGAACGCGGCGATCGACGCGGCCCTGGCCCAGATCAGCGAGCAGCTCGCGCCCCTGGAGCAGAACGTCCTCGACGTCACGCTGAACAAGCAGGTGCGTCAGGGTGCCGACCAGATCACGGTGACGGCGCTCGACGCGCAGGTGCTCCCGGTCGCCGCCGAGCAGCTCGACGCCTCCGCGGTCTCGCTGCAGATCGGGGAGTCGGCCTGCGGCCCGAGCGGCCAGGTCACCACGGCGCAGCCCCCGCCCACGCCGGACCCGACGCCCGACCCGCAGCCACGTCCCGAGCCCGCCCCGCGCACCCCCACCGTGGTGCCCGCCGGCGTGGCCACCGCGCCCGGCACGGGCCTGTCCGGCACCGGCGTCGCCGCGCTCGCCGGTCTGGTCGCGCTCGCGCTGGCCGCCGGGGTGGGCCGTCGCCCCGGGCGGGACGGCTGAGCGTGACCGCGGCCCTGGCCGGGCTCACCCGCCTGCTGCTGGCGGCCGCGGCGGTCGTGGCCGTGGTCCTGCTGGTCCTGAACGACGACGGCGACGAGCCGAGCGCCTTCCGCTCGCTGCCGCCGAGCGTGCCGGTGCAGGTCGTCGTGCCCTCGCTGGGCGTCGAGGCCGGGATCGACCCGGTGGCGGTCTCGGCCGACCGGGTCCTCGACCCCCCGGAGGACGTCGAGCGGGTCGGCTGGTGGGACGCCAGCGCCGCGCCCGGCGCGAGCGCCGGGCAGACGGTGCTCACCGGCCACGCCGTGCACGCCGGCGGCGGCGTGCTCGACCGGCTGCCGGCCGTACGCCCCGGCGCCCGCGTCGACCTGCGGACCGACGAGGGCCTGATGCGCTACCGGGTGACCGATGTCGAGACGCTCGGCCGCGACGAGGTCGCCGCGCGCACCGAGGAGCTCTTCGGTCAGGACCGCGGCGACGGCCGCCTGGTGCTGGTCTCGTGCACCGAGTGGGACGGCGCTGTCTACCGCAGCAACGTGGTGGTCACCGCGAGGCCGCTGGGCGAGCCCCGCCCCGCCGCCCGGCTGTAACGCCGGGTTACTTCGTCTGGTGCAGCGTCCTGACGCCGCACCGGATGGAGTAACAGAGCGTTACAGCGGGCCGGCCTGTCGCGCCGCGGTCGGCGCCGCCAGCAGCGCCGCCAGCCCGGTGGTCAGCGGGACCGCCAGCACCAGGCCGATCGCGCTGGTCAGGGTGCGCACGATCTCCTCGGTCAGCACGCCCGACGAGATCAGCTCGAGGAACGGCCGGTCGAGCAGCGAGACCAGCATCAGCACGATCAGCGCCGCCCCGGTGTAGGCGAACAGCAGGGTGTAGATGCTCGAGGCGATGTGGTCCCGTCCGATCCGCATCGCGCTGGCGAAGACCTGGCGCCGCGGCATCCCTGGCCGGGCGGCCCGCAGCTCCCAGACCACGGAGGCCTGCGTGATGGTCACGTCGTTGAGCACGCCGAGCCCGGTCAGCACGATCCCGCAGATCAGCAGGCCCCGGAAGTCGAGACCGGAGACCTGGCCGGCCAGCAGCCCGCCGGTCTCGTCCGAGATGCCCGACAGCCGGGTGCCGCCCATCGCGAGCAGCCCGAGCAGCCCGGTCAGCGCCACCCCCACCAGCGTGCCGAGCAGCGCGACGCTGCTGCGCATCGAGAACCCGTGGGTGGTGTAGAGGACCACCACCATGATCGCGGTGGCGCTGGTCATCGCCACCGCGAGACCGTTCTCGCCGATCAGCAGCGCGGGCAGGGTGAACTGCCAGACCACGACCGCACCGAGCCCCAGGCCGACCAGCCCCATCAGGCCCCGCAGCCGCGCGACGGCGACCACCGCGACCACGAAGATCCCGAGGAGCCAGGCCAGGGCGCCGCCCCGCTGGACCTGGGAGAACTGGTACGACGCGGCCCCCTCGGCCGGCACCCGCACGACCAGCACCGAGTCACCCTCGGTCAGCCCCGAGCGGGACACCTCCGGCGCGACGGGGAACACCGCCCGGTCACCCTCCCCCGCGCCCTCGGTGACGGTGGCCGCCACCTGGCCACAGGTGAGCGCGCCGCCCGCGCCGCCGCCCGCTCCCCCGCGCGCGGAACCGTCCTCGACCGCGGCTCGCTCCCCGTCGCTGCAGGGCTCGGCCACCTCGGTGACGTCGGCCGTCACGAACGCGGTGTCCTCGGTGGCGAAGGCCGGCGGCCCGCCCTCGCCGAAGTCGGGCTCGCGGTCGGGCCACAGCCAGACCGCGCCGACGACCGCGGCCACCACGAACGCGGCCAGGGAGACCAGCACGGCGGTCCGTGCGAGCGTGCTCACCTCGACCGCGGCGTCGGCGGCCCCGTCCTGCCCGTGGCCGTGACCGTGGCCGTGCGCCTCCTCGGGGCGACGGTGCCGGCTCATGCGGTCGGGCGGGTGTAGGCGGTGGTGATCGTGTGGTCCTTGGCCGGGCCCCGCACCTGCCACGTCACCGTCCAGCGCGACCGGTCGTGCACGTCGACGAGGCCGCGGTAGCGGTCGTCCGCGCACGGGTGGTCGACCCGGACCCCCGGCGACCACGGGTGGAACGGGCGGCCGTCGTCGAAGGTGACCTGCCAGGACCCGTCCGCGGCGGGGACGACGAGCAGCGTGCGGTGCACCGTGGCCGGGGCGATCCCCGGCCTCGTGAGCACGCCCTCCTCGTGCCAGCGGACCCGGCCGTCGTCGACCTCCTCGAGCAGGGCCGAGCCGGTGACGTGCAGGCGCGCGGAGGCGTACCGGTCCTCGACGTCCCGCTCCAGGCCCCACCGGCCGAGCAGGTCCAGCGGCGTCGTCAGGGTCGGCGTCGTCGGCATGCCGCAAGGTTAGGGGCCCCTGGCACGATCGCCCCATGGGTCCGCGCCGCCTGACCGTCCTCGCCCCGCTCCTCGGCCTCGCACTGGTCGCCTCCGCGTGCTCCACGGGGGCCGCGGAGCCGGACGCCGCTCCGAGCAGCTCCGCGTCACCGTCGGGGCCGCCGTCCTCCTCGCCGTCCTCCTCGCCGTCGGACGAGGCGTCCGCCGAGCCGTCGGCGGCGCCGTCGCGCGAGCCCGTGGAGCGCGAGGAGCCCGACCCCGTCTCGCTGGCGGCGTACTACTCCGAGAACCGCGACTACGACGGCGGCGGTCTGCGGCTGGGCGCGGTACGCGAGCAGACTGACGCCTACACCTCCTACGACGCGACCTACCGCAGCGGCGACCTGACGATCTCCGGCGTGTTGAACCTGCCCACCGGGCCGGGCCCGTTCCCCGCGGTCGTCCTGGCGCACGGCTACATCGACCCCGACGTCTACGTACGCGGCCAGGGCATGACCCGGGAGCGCGGGGTGCTGGCGTCGCGGGGCTTCGTGGCCTTCCACGTCGACTACCGCGCGCACGCGGAGTCCGACGGCACCGAGGAGCAGGCCGAGCGC
>JBBSKO010000179.1:0-5148 GCA_038256225.1 Propionibacteriales bacterium
CAGGAGCCGCACGACCTCGAGCTGTCGGTCGCCGACAACGCGACCGTCGCCGGCGCCGACCTCGTGGTCCTGGAGGGCGGGCTGCAGGCCGCCGTCGACGAGGCCGCCGAGCAGAACGCCCCCGGCGAGGTCCTCGACGTCACCGACGTGGTCGAGCTGACCACCGTCGACGAGGAGCACGTTGACGACGAGCACGCGGAGGAGGGCCACGAGGGCGAGACCGCCGAGGAGCACGCCGAGCACACCGACCTCGGCGACCTGGACCCGCACTTCTGGCTGGACCCGACCCTGATGGCCGACGCCGGCGACGCGGTGGCCGAGTCGATGACCGAGGTCGACCCCGACGGGGCCGAGGAGTACGCCGCCGGCGCCGCCGCCCTGCGCAGCGACCTCGAGGCGCTCGACGCCGACCTGGAGGCCGGCCTGGCCTCCTGCGAGCGGGACACCATCGTGGTCAGCCACGACGCGTTCGGCTACCTCGACCGCTACGGCCTCGACGTGGAGGCGGTGGCCGGTCTCTCCCCCGACGCCGAGCCCAACCCGGCCGACCTCGGGCGGCTCCAGGAGCTGATCGCCACCGACGGCATCACCACCGTGTTCTCGGAGCGGCTGGCCAGCCCTGCGCTCACCGAGTCCCTGGCCCGGGACGCCGGGGTGGGGACCGCGGTGCTCGACCCGATCGAGGGCCTGACCGAGCAGACCGCCGACGAGGACTACCTTTCCCTGATGCGGTCCAACCTCGAGGCGCTGCGCGCCGCCAACGGCTGCTCGTGACGCAGCCCCCCGACCCGCTGCCCGCCGACCCGCTCCTGCCGGTCCGGCTGCGTGACGGCGCCGTCTCCATCGAGGGACGCCCGGTGCTCCGCCACGTCGACCTGACGGTCGGTGCCGGCGACTTCGTGGCGCTGATGGGCGCCAACGGGTCGGGCAAGTCCACGCTGGTCCGGGCCCTGACCGGGCTGCGGCCCCTCACCGCGGGGCGCCTGGAGCTGTTCGGGACGACCCTGGACGAGTTCGGGTCGTGGGAACGGGTCGGGTACGTCCCCCAGCGCACCGGCGCCGGGTCCGGCGTCCCGGCCTCGGTGTGGGAGGTCGTGGCCTCGGGCCGGCTGACCCGCCGGCGCCTGCTGCGACCGCTCGGCCGTGAGGACCGCGCCGCGATCGCCGACGCGCTCGAGGTGGTCGGCCTCGCCGACCGCGCCAAGGAGGGCGTCTCGTCGCTGTCCGGCGGCCAGCAGCAGCGGGTGCTGATCGCCCGGGCGCTGGCCGGGCAGCCCGAGCTGTTCTTCCTCGACGAGCCGACCGCCGGCGTCGACCTGCCGAACCAGCACGCCCTGGCCGAGAGCCTGCGACAGCTGCGCGAGCGCGGCGCGACCATCGTCCTGGTCGCCCACGAGCTCGGCCCGCTGGCGCCGCTGGTCGACCGGGCCGTGGTGATGCGCGACGGGCGGGTCGCCTACGACGGCCCCCCGCTGGCCGACCACGAGGTGCACCACCCGGACTTCGGCGAGGCGCACTCGCACCACCACACCGCCCACGAGCACCGTTCGCGCCACGACCACGTGCCGTCGGTGAGCGCACCCCTGACCGCGCACGACCGGAACGACCACCGCGACGACCACCGCGGGGGTCGGCGATGACCCCGGCCGACCTCTTCGCGCTGCCCTTCATGCAGCGGGCCCTGATCGCGGCCGTGTTCGTCGGACTTGCCGCGCCGGCGATCGGGACGTACCTCGTGCAGCGCCGGCTGGCGCTGATGGGCGACGGGATCGGCCACGTGGCTGTCACCGGGGTCGCGATCGGGCTGGTCACCAGCACCTCCCCCACCTGGACCGCGGTCGTGGTGGCGGTGCTCGGCGCGACGCTGATCGAGCTGATCCGCGAGCGCGGGCACACCAACGGCGACGTGGCACTCGCGCTGTTCTTCTACGGTGGCCTCGCCGGCGGGGTGCTGATCACGGGGCTGGGCGGGGAGAGCGCCAGCACCTTGCAGACCTTCCTGTTCGGCTCGATCCTGACCATCACGGTCCCCGACGTCCTGGTCACGATGGTGCTGGCCGCGGTCGTGTCCGTGCTGTGCCTGGGCCTGGCCCCGCAGCTGTTCGCGGTGTCGCACGACCAGGAGTTCGCCCGGGTGGCCGGGCTGAACGTGCGGGCCTACAACCTGCTCGTCGCGGTGCTGGCCGCGCTCAGCGTGACGGTCGCGATGCGGACCGTCGGGCTGCTGCTGGTCTCGGCGCTGCTGGTGGTGCCCGTGGCCACCGCGCAGCAGGTGACCCGGTCGTTCCGCACGACGCTGGTGGCCGCGATGGGCCTCGGGGTGCTGGCCTCGCTCGGGGGCCTGGTGATCGCGGCACTCGCGTCGTTCCGCGCGAACGTCGCGCCCGGCGCCACGATCGTGCTGCTGTCGCTGGCCGTGTTCGTGCTCACCTGGCCGCTGGGGGTCTGGCTGCGGCACCGGCAACGGGCCCGGGTGCCGTTCGACGACGAGGTGCCCGCCGACCACGAGCACGCCCACGACGAGGACGACCACGCGCACGGGGAGGACTGCGGTCACCCGGCGGTGCCGCACGGCGACCACGTCGACTACGTTCACGATGGCCACCGGCACGCTCCCCACGGAGGGCACTATGACGAGCACTGAGCGCGAGACGGCCACGGAGATGCGCCCGACCCGCCAGCGCACGGCCGTGGCCCGGGCCCTGGACTCCTTCACCGACTTCCGCTCGGCCCAGGACATCCACTCCCTGCTCGGGCAGCGCGGCGAGAAGGTCGGTCTGGCCACCGTCTACCGGACGCTGCAGCGGATGGCGGAGTCCGGCGACGTCGACGCCCTGCGCACCGAGGACGGCGAGGCGCTGTGGCGGCGCTGCTCGGCCACGCACCACCACCACCTGGTCTGCCGCTCGTGCGGCGCGGCCGTCGAGGTCGAGGGGCCCGCGGTGGAGCGCTGGACCCGGGCCATCGCCGAGGAGCACGGCTTCGCCGAGGTCAGCCACACGCTCGAGATCTTCGGGTCCTGCCGCGACTGCACCTCCGCGTCCGCCGCCGGTTCCTGACCCGGACCGGTCCGAGGGCAGGGCCGGAGGTCCCGGTCGGCACGGGTAGCGTGCGGCGGCATGTCGTCGTTGCAGATCGTGGTCATGGGTGTCTCGGCGACCGGGAAGTCCACGGTCGGCCACCGCCTGGCCGACGAGCTGGGCTGGATCTTCGTCGAGGGTGACGACCTGCACCCCCGCAGCAACGTCGCGAAGATGGAGTCCGGCGAGCCGCTCACCGACGCCAACCGGGCCCCCTGGCTCGACGAGATCAACCGGGTCGCGCGTGAGCACTCCGCGGAGGGCCGCAGCAGCGTCCTCACCTGCTCGGCGCTCAAGCGGTCCTACCGCGACCGGCTGTCCGACGACGTCGACGCGATGTTCTTCGTGCACCTGCACGCGGACTACGACGTCCTCGAGCCGCGGATGCAGCAGCGCGAGAAGCACTTCATGCCCACGGGGCTGCTGCGTTCGCAGTTCGACACCCTCGAGCTGCTCGGCGAGGACGAGGACGGCGCGGTGGTCGACGTCGCCCCCGGCGCCACCGAGGTCGTCGACGACGCGCTCGCGGCCGTGCGCGCACGCCTGGACGCCTGACCGCACCACACCCCTGCCCCGCCCGGCCCCTGCCGTACAGGAGAACCCCATGGACGCCCTCGCCCCCGCCTACGGGACCGGAGTGCTGCTGCTGATCGCCGCCGCCGCGGTCGCGCTGCTGCTCGTGCTGATCATCGTGGTGCGCCTCCACGCGTTCCTCGCGCTCGTGCTGGTCAGCCTGCTCACGGCGGTCGCCGCCGGCATCCCCGTGGCCGACGTGCCGGAAGCGCTGGTCAGCGGGTTCAGCAGCACCCTGGGGACGGTGGCGCTGCTGGTCGGCTTCGGCGTGATGCTCGGGCGGCTGCTGGAGGCCACCGGCGGCGCCCAGGTGCTCGCCGACACCCTGGTCTCCCGGTTCGGGGAGAAGCGGGCGCCCTTCGCGCTCGGGGTCGCGGCGCTGGTCTTCGGCTTCCCGATCTTCTTCGACGCCGGCCTCGTGGTCTTCCTGCCGATCATCCTCACCGTCGCCCGCCGCTTCGGCGGCTCGCTCCTCTACTACGCGCTGCCGGCCGCCGGCGCATTCGCCGCGATGCACGCCCTCGTGCCGCCGCACCCGGGACCCGTCGCCGCCGGCACCCTGCTCGGCGGTGACATCGGCGTTCTGCTGCTCGTCGGGCTGCCCGTCGCGCTGATCTCCTGGTACGTCGGGGTCTACCTGTTCTCCCGCTGGATCGGCGCCCGCGTCTACGTGGCGATGCCGGACCTGCTGCTCGGCCAGCAGCGCGACGCCCACGGCGACGCACCCGGCGACGCACCCGGGGACGTGGCCGGGGACGCCGGCGGGACGGGCGCGGGCGGGACGGCGACCGCCACCCGGACGACTGCTCCGCCGTCGTTCGGGCTGGTGCTGTCCCTGCTGCTGCTGCCGATGGTGCTGATCGGCGCCAACACCGTCGTGAGCACGCTGATCGAAGCCGACGTCGTGGGGGCGAGCACGCTCACCGACGCCCTCGTGCTGGTGGGACAGACCCCGGTGGCGCTGCTGATCACCGTGCTGGCCGCCATCGCCACGATCGGGCGCCGCGGTCGCACGCTGAGCGAGACCCAGGGCCTGCTCGACGACGCCCTCGGCCCGATCTGCTCGATCATCCTGATCACCGGCGCGGGCGGGATGTTCGGTGGTGTGCTGCGCGCCAGCGGCATCGGCGAGGCGCTGACCAGCTCCCTCGGCGACCTGGGGGTCCCGCTGCTGCTCCAGGCGTTCCTGATCGCCACCGCCCTGCGGGTGGCCCAGGGCTCGGCCACCGTGGCCCTGACCACCGCCGCCGGGCTCGTGGCCTCCCAGGCCGCCGAGCTGGGCGACCTGCAGATCGCGCTGGTCGTGGTCGCCATCGCCGCCGGCGCCACCGTGCTGTCCCACGTCAACGACTCCGGCTTCTGGCTGGTCAGCCGGTTCTTCGGGATGGACGAGAAGACCACCTTCAAGACGTGGACGGTCATGGAGACCACCCTGGGCCTGAGCGCCTTCGCGCTGGCGGCGCTGCTGTGGCCGCTGGCCGGCGCGGTCACCTGA
>JBBSKO010000180.1:0-5140 GCA_038256225.1 Propionibacteriales bacterium
GCCTAGGGTCGGGGCCGTGGGCGGGCTGGAGCTGGTGGAGGACGCGGGCGGCGTGGTCGTGCGCCTCGACGGGCGCGACCAGTCCCACGTCGACCTCGACGACCCCCGGCGGCTGGTCTTCGACTACGTCCAGCGCCTGGCCGAGGCGCTCGACGCGTGGGGCGCGCCGGGGGAGCCGGTGCGGGTCGTGCACGTCGGCGGGGGCGGTCTGACGCTGCCGCGCTACGTCGCCGCGACCCGGCCGCGCTCGGCCCAGGTCGTGCTCGAGCCCGACACCGAGCTGACCGAGGAGGTGCGGCGGGTGCTGCCGCTGCCGGCCCGGAGCGGGATCAAGGTCCGCCCGATCGACGGCCGGACCGGCGTCGCGGCACTGCGACCGGCGTACGCGGAGGTGGTCGTCGTCGACGCCTTCGCCGACGGCCGGCTGCCGGCCTCGCTGGTGGGGGAGGACTTCTGGGGCGACGTCGCGCGGGTGCTCGAGCCGGACGGGTGGCTGCTGCTCAACCTCAGCGACCGGGCGCCGTGGCAGCACACCCGGCGCGTCGTCGCCGGCGTCCGGGCGCACCTCCCGCACGTGCTGCTCACCGCCGAGCCGGCCACCTTGAAGGGTCGCCGGGCGGGCAACCTGGTGGTGGTCGCCTCCCGCGGCGAGGTCCCGACCGAGCGGCTGCGCGAGCGCGCCCGTCGCGCCGGGCTGCCGACCCGGGTGCTCGACGCGGGCGCCGTCGCGGACGCGTTCGGCGGGGGCACCGCCTTCACTGACGACGCCGAGCCGGGGCCGGACCACCGCGATTTCGCGGGCTGACCGGTCGCCTGGTTGTCTCGGAGCGTGAGCACCCGAGCCCGTACGACGCGCGCGGCCGGCGCCCTCACCGCCGCAACCCTTTTGCTGACCACCGCCTGCGGCGCCTCCGGGCCGGAGACCGGCACCCCGGCCGACACCCCGGCCGACACCCCGGCCGACACCCCGGCCGACGCCCCGGCCGGCGCGACCTCGCCGTCCGGCACCGCGGAGACCGCGGGCTCGTCGAGCTCCGCCGCGCCGATCGAGCCCGAGGTCGACCCCGACACGCCCACCGGCTGGGGGCCCACCGAAGGGGAGCTCGCCGAGGCCCAGGAGACCGCGGCCGCCATGACCGAGGCCGAGCTCGCCGGTCAGGTCGTGGTGGGTCGCTACCGCGGGACCGACCCCGCCGAGGCGGCGGCCATGGTGCGCGACCTGCACCTCGCCGGCCTGAGCATCACCTCCGACAACCTCCTCGACGAGGCGCAGACCCGTGAGATGACCGCGGCGGTCTCCCGCGCCGTCGCCGAGGACGGCCGCGACGTGCCGGCCGTGGTCGGCGTCGACCAGGAGGGCGGCACCGTCGAGCAGCTGCGTGGCGTCGCGACCACGTTCCCGGCCTTCGCCGAGGCCGGTGAGGCGCTGGCCGCCGACCCGCAGCAGGGCCGCCGCGTGGTGACCGCGGCCGCCGACGCCGCCGGCCTCGAGCTGCGCGACCTGGGCTTCACCTGGGTCTTCGGGCCGGTCGCCGACGTCACCATCGGCGCCGCTGACCCGACCATCGGCTCGCGCTCGCCGTCGACCGACGTCGACCTGGCCGCCGAGGCGGTCGTCGCGGCCCTGGCGGGGTACGCCGACGCGGGCCTGGTGACCACCACCAAGCACTTCCCCGGCCACGGCGCCGTCACCAGCGACAGCCACCTGACGCTGCCGGAGCTCGACTCGACGCTCGCGGAGCTGCGCGCCCGCGACCTGCGGCCGTTCGAGGCCGCCGTCGACGCCGGTGCGCCCTCGGTGATGATGAGCCACATCGCCCTCGACGCGCTCGCCCCCGGCCGGCCGGCGACGCTGGCCGCCCCGGTCTACGACCTGCTGCGCGACGAGGTCGGCTTCGAGGGCGTCGTGATCACCGACTCGCTCGGGATGGGTGCGGTCGTCGGCCGCGACACCCCGGCCGTCCAGGCGCTCAACGCCGGGGCCGACCTGTTGCTGATGCCGGCCGACACCAAGGCTGCGCACGGCACGCTGACCGCCGCGATCACCTCGGGGCTGGTCCCGCGGGAGCGTGCCGAGGAGGCCGCCGCCCGCGTCATCGCCCTGCAGCGGTGGCAGGCGCGTACGGCGGCCGCGGTGCCGGTGCCCGGCGACGTCGGGTCGCGCGCGGCCCGGGCCGCCGCGGACCTCGCCGCCGCCGGCTGACCCGCCGGCTGACGCGCCGGCTGACCCGCCGCAAGCGTCACCTCGGGGCGCCGCGAGCGTCATCTCGGCTGTCCGGAAGCGTCATCTCGGCCGGGGCGGACCGCCCGCACAGCCGACCGCTTTAGCCTGGGCGCGTGAACGACACCACGACCGACCCCTGGCAGCGCACCCGCGTCGAGCGGGACGGCCTCGTCCTCGACGTCCGTACCGCCGGGCCCGAGGACGGCGAGCCCGTCGTGCTGCTGCACGGCTTCCCGCAGACCTCGCGGTCCTGGACGGCGCTGGCCCGGCTCCTCACCTCCGCGCCCGGCGCCGCGGGGCAGCCGCCTGTACGCCTGCTGGCCCCCGACCAGCGCGGGTACTCGCCCGGCGCCCGGCCCCGCGAGGTCGCGGCCTACGCCCTCGAGGAGCTCGTGGCCGACGCCTTGGCCGTCGTCGAGGCCACCGGCCACGCCTCCGCGCACGTGGTCGGCCACGACTGGGGGTCCCAGGTGGCCTGGGCGGTCGCCGGGCGGCACCCCGAGCGGGTCCGGTCGCTGCTGGCGGTCTCGATCCCGCACCCCGCGGCGTACGGCACCGCGCTGCGCGCCGACCCCGACCAGCAGGCCCGCTCGGCCTACCTGCAGGACTTCCGGGCGCCCGCCCCCGTCCCGGAGGACGCGCTGCTCACCGACGACGCCGCCGCGCTCCGCTCGCTGTGGGGTGCGGCCGTGCCGGCCGCGGAGCAGGAGGCCGACCTGGCGCAGCTGCGCGACGGCGCGCTCGAGGGCGGCCTGAACTGGTACCGCGCGATGCGCCGCGACATCGCCGACACCCCGGCCAGCACCGTGCCGACCACGTTCGTGTGGGGCGAGGACGACCGGTTCGCCGGGGCGGCCGCCGCGCACGCCTGCGGCGACCACGTCCGGGCCGACTACCGGTTCGTGGCGCTGCCCGGGATCGGGCACTGGGTGCCCGACCAGGCGCCCCAGGTCCTCGCGGACGAGCTGCGCGCGCGTCTGGTGGCGGACCCGACGTCGGGCCGGACCTCGGGCCGGACCTCGGACTAGGGGCGGACGCCGCTCAGGCGGAAGAGCAGCCAGACGCTGGCGTCGGCCACCCGCTGCACGGGTCCGCCACCGGCGCCGAGGGCGCCGAGCGCTGAGGACAACGGTGCGCCGGAGACGGCGTCGTGGCCACGGGCGGGGCCGTCGTGGGCGAGGTGTCGAGCGCGGTCATGGGTCACCTGCTTCCGGGCGCGGAGCCCGTGGCGGTCGGAGGGAGTGGAGTGATCATCGGCGCGGGCGCACACCCTCTTGAGCGCAGCAGCCGGGACCAGGACCGCCGTACGGGTGGGAACCCGCGCGGCGGCGGCGTCGTACCGTCGCCGGGGTGACCGATCAGACAGACCCCGCCACCCCGTCCGAGCAGTCCTCCACCCAGCGGCCCTCAGCCCAGCGGCCCGTCGTCGCCTTCCTCGGCACCGGCACCATGGGCGCCCCGATGGCCCGTAACGTCGCCGCCGCCGGGCTCGAGACCCGCGTGTGGAACAGGACGGCTGCCCGGGCCGAGCCGCTGGCCGACGTCGCCACGGTCTGTGCCGGCGTCGCCGAGGCCGTCGACGGCGCCGACGTGGTCGTCACCATGCTCTACGACGCCGACTCGGTCGCCGCGACCATGGAGGAGGCACGGGGGTCGCTCGCGGCCACCGCGGTGTGGGTCCAGCAGTCCACCGTCGGCGTCGAGGGCAGCGACCGGCTGGCGGCCCTGGCCGCCGACCTCGGCGTCGCCTACCTCGACGCGCCCGTGCTGGGGACCAAGGAGCCGGCCGAGAAGGGCGCCCTGGTGGTCCTGGCGTCCGGCCCGGAGGAGCTGCGGGAGCGGGTCGCCCCGGTCCTCGACGCCGTCGGCTCCCGGACCACCTGGGTCGGGCCGGTCGGCGCCGGGTCCCGGCTGAAGCTGGCCGCGAACGCCTGGGTGCTCAGCGTCGTCCAGGGCGTCGCGGACTCCCTGACCCTGGCCCGCGAGCTCGGCGTCGATCCCCGGGCCTTCCTGGACGCGGTGTCCGGGGGCGCGCTCGACGCGCCGTACGTCCAGCTGAAGGGTGCCGCGATGCTCGACGGCGAGCACGACGCCAGCTTCGCGCTGAGCGGCGGCGTCAAGGACGCCGGGCTCATCCTGGACGCGGCCCGGGACGCCGGGGTCGACCTCGCCCTGGTGCCCGGCGTGCACGAGCGGATGCGGACCGCCGACCAGGCCGGGTACGGCGACCTCGACCTCTCCGCCACCTACCTGCTCGGTCTCGACACCCCGCGGCAGGACTGACGCCCCACCAGGGAGGGTCCGGGGACCGCGCTCGGCAGCCGCCTACAGCGAGGTCATCACGCCCACCTGCTCGGGCGCGAAGCCGGGGAAGACGGTGGCGGTGGAGGCGCGGAACCGGGTCGTGACGACCTCGGACAGCACGCTGCGGTAGTCGGTGGTGACGAGGAGGTCGGAGTCCAGGTCGTTGGTCAGGCCGGGCCAGGAGCCGTAGTACCTCCCGCCCTTCACCCCGGCGCCGGCGAGCAGCATCACGTTGCCGTAGCCGTGGTCGAGGCCCCAGTTGGCGTTCTCCTGCACGCGGCGGCCGAACTCGCTCAGCGCCACCAGGGTCACCTTGGACGCCTGGTCGCCGAGGTCGTCGAAGAAGGCGGCGATGCTGCCGGCGAGCCGGCCGGCGTTGGTGCGCATCCGTCCCCACTCGAGGTTGCCGACGTCGGTGTGCATGTCCCAGTCGCCCTGGTCGACGGTGATCACCTCGACGCCGACGTCACCACGGACGACCCGGGCGACCTGGGAGAGGGCGGCCCCGAGGTCGCCGTCGGGGTAGCGACCGCGGTTGTTCGTCGTGGCGCTCGCCGGCGCCAGGCCCTCGACGGCGCGGAAGGTGGAACGCATCGACCCGGCCAGCACCGA
>JBBSKO010000181.1:0-5108 GCA_038256225.1 Propionibacteriales bacterium
CTCGCCGGCGTCGTCCGGTACGGCGATGGCGCCGACCACGAGGATCTCCTCGCGGTCGACGGTCACGGCGACCGGTCCGGTGAACCACTCGCCGGGCAGTCGGCCGGCGAACCATGAGCTGATCGTTGTCGTGTCCATTACGCAATTACATCATTACAACTCACGGAGGGCAAGGGGCGGTGGGAGACCGGCGCCGTACCCTCCTCGCATGACCGAGACGCCCCCCGTGGGGCCCCAGGGACGCGTCGAGACCAACGGCATCAACGTCATCGCGGAGGGTGAGCGCAAGGGCCGCCCCCGGGACCTCTTCTGGCCCTGGACAGCCGCGTCCATCTCGGTCTTCGGGATCAGCTACGGCGCCTTCGCGCTGTCGTACGGCATCAGCCTCGGCCAGGCCGTGCTCGCCTCGGTGGTCGGGATCGTCGGGGCCGGCCTGCTGGCCGGCCTGGTCGCCACGGCCGGCAAGCGGGGCTCCGCGCCGACCCTGGTGCTCTCGCGGGCCGCGTTCGGCGTCGAGGGCAACCGGGTGCCGTCCGCGGTGTCGTGGCTGCTGACCGTGGGCTGGGAGACCGTGCTCACCTCGCTGGCGGCCCTGGCCACCGCGACCGTCTTCCGCGAGCTGGGCTGGGGCGGCGGCGACGTCACGCTCGCGATCGCCCTGGCCGTCGTGGTGGTGCTGATCGTGACCGGGGGCGTGGTCGGTTTCGACCTGATCATGCGGGTGCAGACCTGGATCACCGGGATCGGCGTCGCCCTCACCGCGGTCTACCTCGTGCTGGTGCTGGACCGGATCGACCTCGGTGCGGCCACCGCACTGCCCTCCGGCACGACCGCCGGGGTGGTCGGGGCGATCGTCCTGGTCGCCACCGCCACCGGGCTCGGGTGGATCAACGCCGCTGCCGACTACTCGCGCTACCTCCCGCGCGGCGCCTCGACCTTCGGCGTCGCGGCCTGGACCACCGCCGGGCTGTCGGTGGCCAACCTGGTGCTGATCGGGCTCGGCCTGCTGCTCGCCGGCTCCGACCCCGCGCTGGGCGAGGCGATCGGCGCCGACCCGATCGGCGCGCTCGCGAGCCTGCTGCCGACCTGGTTCCTGGTCCCGTTCGTCGTCGTGGTCGTCCTCGGCCTGGTCGGCGGGGCGCTGCTCGACATCTACTCCTCCGGGCTGTCCCTGCTGGCCCTCGGGCTGCCGGTCTCGCGGCCCGTCGCCGCCGGGATCGACGGACTGCTGATGGTGCTCGGCTCGGTCTACGTGCTGTTCTTCGGCGAGGACTTCTTCGGGCAGTTCCAGGGTTTCCTGATCACCCTCGGCGTCCCCATCTCGGCCTGGGCCGGGATCATGCTGGCCGACCTGCTGCTGCGCCGCGGCGCCTACGACGACGCCGCCCTCGCCGACCGGACCGGGCGCTACGGCGCCGTGCGCTGGCCCACGCTCGGCGTGATGGTGCTGGGCACCGCGATCGGGTGGGGCCTGGTCACCAACACCTATGCCGGCTGGCTGTCCTGGCAGGGCTACCTGATGGGCCCGTTCGGCGGCAAGGAGGGCGAGTGGGCCTTCGCCGCGATCGGGGTGCCGGTCGCGCTGGCGATCGGGTTCGTCGGCTACCTGCTGCTGCAGCGCGGCGCGGTCGCCCGCTCCGAGGGGCGCTGAGCAGTGACCCCCGGTCGTACGGGGTCGCGCGGCGAGCCGTGGCTGGTCCTGGTCGACCTGCAGCACGTCTTCGCCGACGAGCGCAGCCCGTGGTGCGTGCCCGGCTTCGCCGGGGTCGTGGACCGGCTCGGCGGGCTCGTCGCCCAGCACCCGGGGCGGGTCGTGCTGACCCGGTTCGTGCCGCCGGTCGCACCCCAGGGCTCCTGGACCGACTACTACCGGACCTGGCCGTTCGCGCTCGACCCCGCGCACGCCGCGATGTGGGAGGTGGTCCCGGAGGTGACGGCCCTGCTGCCCGCCGACGTCCCGGTCGTCACCCGCCCGACGATGGGCAAGTGGGGCGAGGAGCTGCTCGCGGTGACCGGGGGCGCCCGCCACCTCGTGCTGTGCGGGGTCGCCACCGACTGCTGCATCCTCTCGACCGCCCTCGCCGCGGCCGACGCCGGCGCCTGGGTGCGGGTCGAGTCGTCGGCCTGCGCCGGGGGGACCACCGCCGACCACGAGCGGGCGCTCGCCGCGATGGCGGCGTACGCCCCGCAGGTCGAGGTCGTCTGAGCCGGACGGACGGAACCGGGACCGGCCCGCGGCCGTCCCACCGGCACCACCCCGAGGAGGACCCCCGTGCCACACCCCCCGACCCGTCCGGCCGTCCCGGCCGCGCTGGCCGCCGCGCTGCTGCTCCTCACCACCGCCTGTGGTGCCGACACCGGCGGCAACGCGACCGACCCGGGAGGCACCAGGACCGACCCGGTCCGCACCGCCCCGGTCGTCGACGAGCTCGCAGCCCAGGACGGACGCCCCTGCCCGGGCCGGCTGCCCGGCGGGGACGACACCTTCGGCGGCACCGACCCGGCGTCCTCCGCCCCGGACCTGGCCGCACCGGACCGCGCCTGGGTCTGCACCTACGTCCTTCGGAGCGGCCCGGCGGCCGGACCGGACGGCGCGGCCTGGACCCGACAGACCCGCCCGCAGCTGGTCGCCCCCGACCGGCTGCCGGGCCTCGCGGCCACGCTGGCGGAGCTCGCACCGGCGGACGACGGTCGGCTGTGCACCGAGGAGCTCGGACCCCGCCACCTGATCGTGCTGGCCGCGGACGGCGAGGCCGGCGCGGACCTGACCGGCGTGGCCGTCGACGGGTTCGGCTGCCGCGACGTGCGGCTGACCGACGACCCGTTCGCGACCCCGCCCGGCGAGGCGTCCGGAGCCGGTGTCGTCCCGGGCGTGCTCACCGCCCCGGACGACCTCGTCCAGCTCCTGTCCTCGGGCGGGCTCCCCGCGGGTCGGTGACCGCTCAGGAGCCGAAGACGCGCTCCCCCGCCACCCAGGTCCCGACGACCTGCGCGGCGCCGATGTCCTCGACGGGACCGAGGAACGGGTCCCGGTCCAGCACCACCAGGTCCGCGTCGCGCCCGGGCGCGAGGGTGCCGGCCTCGGTCTCGCGACCGTTGATCCACGCGCTGCCGGAGGTGTAGGCCGCCAGCGCGGTCGTGAGGTCGACGGCCTGCTCGGGCAGGAACGCCTCGGTCCCGCCGCGTCCGTGCTCGCCCCAGGACGTGCGGTTGACCGCGGTGTGGATCGCCTCGAACGGCGCCGGGCTGCTGACCGGCCAGTCGCTGCCCATCACCAGCCGCGCGCCGTGGCGCACCAGGGCACCGAACGGGTACTGCCACCGGGCCCGCTCCGCGCCGACGAACGGCAGGGTCAGCTGCGTCATCTGCTCGTCCAGGCAGGCCCACAACGCCTGGGCGTTGGCGGCGACCCCGAGCTCGGCGAAGCGCGGCAGGTCGACGGGGTCGACCATCTGCAGGTGGGCGACGTGGTGCCGTCCGACGCCCCGGCGCCCCACCGGGACGTCCGCGAACGCGTCGAGGGCCTCGCTCACCCCGCGGTCGCCGATCGCGTGCACGTGGACCTGGAACCCCGCGGCGTCCAGCGCCACGACGGCCTCCCGCAGCGCCGCCGGGTCGACGAAGGAGTGCCCGCGGTTCGCGGTCGCGTGCCCGCAGCGGTCGAGGTACGGCGCTCCCAGCGCGGCGGTGCCGTTCTCGGCCACCCCGTCCTGCATCACCTTGACACTGGTCGCGCGGAACCGGCCGTACGAGCAGCTCGTGCGCCGCGCCAGCAGGTCCGGCAGCTGCTCGACTCCGCGTTCCCGGTCCCACCAGAGCGCGCCGACGACGTGGGCGGTCAGGGTGCCGCGCTCCGCCGCGCGCACGTACGCCGGGCCCGGGTCGTCCAGACCGGCGTACTCGCCGACGATCGCGTCCTGCCACCCGGTGACGCCCAGGGAGTGCAGGTAGGTCTGCCCGGCCAGCAGCGCGGCGTCGCACTCGGCCTCGGCGGTCGGCGGCACCAGCCGCGAGACCAGGGCCATCGCACCTTCGTGCAGGGTGCCGCTGGGCCGCCCGCGCCCGTCGCGCTCGATCCGTCCGTCGGGCGGGTCGGGGGTGCGCTCGTCGATCCCGGCCATCGCCAGGGCGCGGCTGCTGACCCAGGCGCCGTGGTGGTCGCGGTTGGGAAGGAAGACCGGCCGGTCCCCGACCACGGCGTCGAGCTCGGCGGCGGTCGGCGTACCCCCCGGGAAGGCCGACATGGACCACCCACCACCGAGGACCCAGGGCAGGTCGGGGCGGGCCGCGGCGTACGCCCCGACGGCGGCGAGGGTGCCGGCCCGGTCGGTGTGCGCGGTCAGGTCGCACCGGATCCGCTCGAGCCCGCCCTGGACGGCGTGGACGTGGGCGTCGACGAGGCCGGGGAGGACCAGCCCGCCCCCGGCCTCGACGACCTCGGCACCACGCTCCCACTGCTCGTGCTCCCCCGGGCCGAGCAGCGCGACGATCCTGGTGCCCCGCACGACGACGGTCCCGAGCCCCCGCAGGCGGTGTCCGTCGAAGACCCGCCCGCCCCGGATGACGAGGTCGCGCATGCGACAGGTATACACCGACCTAACCCGCTCCGGCGACGGAATCCGTCACCAAGGTGTCGAGGAACTACGAATCCGCTTGCAAACGGGGGCCTCGGGCGCGCACCATGGACGCATGCACCCGGACTACGATCACCTCCAGCAGGCCGCCAAGGACCACCTCTGGATGCACTTCACGCGCCACGGGTCCTACGACCACGCGGACGTGCCCATCATGGTCCGCGGTGAGGGGGCCTACCTCTTCGACGCCCAGGGCAAGCGGTACCTCGACGGCCTGGCCGGGTTGTTCGTGAGCCAGCTGGGCCACGGGCGCGAGGAGCTGGCCGAGGCCGCCGCCAAGCAGGCCCGCGAGCTCGCCTTCATGCCGCTGTGGTCCTACGCGCACCCGACCGCGATCGAGCTGGCCGAACGGCTGGCCGGCTACGCCCCCGGCGACCTGAACCGCGTCTTCTTCACCTCGGGCGGTGGCGAGGCCGTCGAGAGCGCCTGGAAGCTGGCCAAGAACTACTTCAAGCTCACCGGCAAGCCGATGAA
>JBBSKO010000182.1:0-5097 GCA_038256225.1 Propionibacteriales bacterium
ATGCGAAGGCCGTCACGGCGACGCCGGCGTCGCCGAGGGCGGCACGCACGGCCCGGGCCATGGCGACGGCGCCGGGACTGTCGCCGTGCAGGCAGACCGAGTCCACCTCCACGGCGACCACGGAGCCGTCGACGGCGACCACCTCGCCCTCACGGACCATCCGCACCACGCGGGCGGCGACCTCGTCGGCGTCCTCCAGCACCGCCCCGGGCTGCGAGCGCGGCACGAGGGTCCCCTCGGGCGTGTAGCCGCGGTCGCCGAAGGCCTCCCGCACCGTGCCCAGCCCGGCCCGCTCGGCCTCGGCGAGCAGCAGCGAGCCCGGCAGGCCCAGCAGCGGCAGGGACCGGTCGTACGCCGCGACGGCCTCGACCACGGCCCGGGCCTGCGCCGCGTGGTGCACCGTGGCGTTGTAGAGCGCGCCGTGGGGCTTGACGTAGGCCACCCGGGTGCCGGCCACGCGGGCCAGCGCCTCGAGCGCGCCGACCTGGTAGAGGACCTCGGCGGTCAGCTCGGCCGGGTCGACGTCGAGGAAGCGCCGCCCGAAGCCGGCCAGGTCGCGGTAGCCGACCTGCGCGCCGACCACCACCCCGCGCGCCGCCGCCAGCTCGCAGCAGCGACGCAGGGTGACCGGGTCGCCGGCGTGGAAGCCGCAGGCCACGTTGGCGCTGCTGACCAGGGTCAGCACGGCCTCGTCGTCGCCGAGGGTCCAGCGGCCGAAGCCCTCGCCGACATCGGCGTTCAGGTCGACGCGGGCCGGTCGCGCCGTCGTCGGCGCGTCCGCGGGCGGGCTGTCCATACGACCACCCTAGGGACCCGCCTCCCTGCCCGGCGACGGCGCGACCGACGAGGCGCCAACCTGCCGTGGTCAGAATCTGGGACGTCCGGGTCCGTGAGACGTACCGCACATCGGGTGCCGCCCACAGGTTACTCATGGGTATCTTCGCACCACCCCGACCCGCCCCCTGCCAAGGAGACGCCGTGCAGAACATCCTCGACGCGATCGCCGCCGGTGACGCCACCACCGGTGACTTCGCCAGCCTGACCATGCCCGAGTCCTACCGGGGCGTCACCGTCCACAAGGACGAGGTCGACATGTTCGAGGGCCTGACGGCGAAGGAGAAGGACCCCCGCCGCTCGCTGCACCTCGACGACGTCCCGCTGCCCGAGCTCGGCCCGGGCGAGGCGCTGGTGGCCGTGATGGCCTCGGCGATCAACTACAACACCGTGTGGACCTCGATCTTCGAGCCGGTCTCGACCTTCGGCTTCCTCGAGCGGTACGGCCGGATGTCGCCGCTGTCGAAGCGCCACGACCTGCCCTACCACGTGGTCGGCTCGGACCTGTCCGGCGTCGTGCTGGCCGTCGGGCCCGGGGTGCACCTGTGGGAGCCGGGCCGCGAGGTCGTCGCGCACTGCCTGTCGGTCGAGCTCGAGTCGCCCGACGGCCACGGCGACACGATGCTCGACCCCGAGCAGCGGATCTGGGGCTTCGAGACCAACTTCGGCGGCCTCGCCGAGGTCGCCCTGGTCAAGGCCAACCAGCTGATGCCGAAGCCGGCCCACCTGACCTGGGAGGAGGCCGCCTCTCCCGGGCTGGTCAACTCCACCGCCTACCGCCAGCTGGTCTCGCGCAACGGCGGTGACATGAAGCAGGGCGACAACGTGCTGATCTGGGGCGCCTCGGGCGGTCTCGGCGGGTTCGCCACGCAGTACGCCCTCAACGGCGGCGCCACCCCGGTCTGCGTCGTGTCCAGCCCGGAGAAGGCCGACATCTGCCGCAGCATGGGCGCCGAGCTGGTCATCGACCGCTCCGAGGAGGACTACCGGTTCTGGAAGGACCCGCACACCCAGGACCCGCGGGAGTGGAAGCGCCTCGGCTCGAAGATCCGGGACCTGACCGGCGGCGAGGACATCGACATCGTCTTCGAGCACCCGGGCCGTGAGACGTTCGGCGCGAGCGTCTACGTGACGCGCAAGGGCGGCACGATCACCACCTGCGCCTCCACGTCGGGCTACATGCACGAGTACGACAACCGCTACCTGTGGATGAACCTCAAGCGGATCATCTCCAGCCACTTCGCCAACTACCGCGAGTCGTTCGAGGCGAACCGGCTGATCGCGAAGGGGATGATCCACCCCACGCTGTCGCGCACCTACGCCCTCGAGGACGTCGGCCAGGCCGCGCTGGACGTGCACCACAACCTGCACCAGGGCAAGGTCGGCGTGCTCTGCCTGGCACCCGAGGAGGGCCTGGGCGTGCGTGACCACGAGATGCGGGAGCAGCACCTCACCGCGATCAACCGCTTCCGCGGGGTCTGACCGGGGACTCGCGGCCCCGACGACCACCATCCGGTCCGGCTGGCAAGACGGCGCGGACCGGATGTCCGCCGCCCCGGGAGGCACCTCTGCGGGCGTCCGTGCAGGTCGGGGCGGCACCTGACGCACGCCCGCCGGGACCTGTCACCATTCCTGCGGGCGTGTCGCGGGCCTCACGGGCTGCGCAGTCCGGTCCGATCCAGCATCATGGGGGTCGCGGGCGGGCCGGTCCGCGCCACGACGCCGACCAAGAGGTGCTGCCAGATGAGCGACCAGGGACTGTCCATCTTCGACCAGGAGCCCGACGTCGACCAGGGCCCCCCGGAGGGTCCCGGACGCGTCGGCAAGGCGCCCGACGCCGAGTCCACGCAGCGGATCCCGGCGGTCCGGGCCCCCCGGCCCACCGCCGACCAGACCCCCACGGGCGCCCAGCAGACGGTCGCGCCCACGGCACCGACGTCGCGGCCCACCGCGCCCGCGGGCCGTACGGTGCCGCCCGCGCGCCCGACCTTCCCGGCCGTGCGGCGCGGCGGCTACGACAGGGACGCCGTCGACCTGCAGGTCGGCCGCCTGGTCACCGAGCACGCCGCCGCCGCGTCGGGCCTGGCGCAGGCCGAGCAGCAGCTCAGCACCCTGCAGGACGACCTCGCCGCCGCGCGCGAGGAGCTCTCCGAGCAGCGCACCCCGTCCTACTCCGGGCTCGGCGGCCGCGCCAGCGCCCTGCTGCGCCTGGCCGAGGAGGAGGCCGACGAGATCCGTGAGCAGGCCCTCAAGGACGCCCACGACATCCGCGAGCAGGCCGCCCGCAACGGCGAGGCCATCCGCGCCGAGGCCGCCCGCGAGGCCGAGGACATGCGCACCGTGCAGATCGGGGAGCTCGACGAGACCCGGTCGAGGATGACCGCCGACGCCGAGCAGGAGCGCAACCTGGCCCGCGCCGAGGCCGCCGACCTGGTGGCCGCCGCCAAGCGGGAGGCCGAGCAGGTCCGCCTGGCCGCCCAGCAGGAGGCCGGCGAGCTGCGGACCGCGGCGACCCGGGAGGCCGAGCAGGCCCGTGCGGGTGCCGACCGTGAGGTCCAGGAGGCCCGTCGCTCGCTGGCGGTCGAGAAGGAGCGGCTGGCCCGCGAGGCCACCGACCACCACACCAGCGCGACGGCCGAGACCCGCCGGCTGGTCGAGGAGGCCGAGGAGCGCGCGAACGCCGCCGAGCAGCGCGCCACCCAGGCCACCCGCCAGACGACCGAGCACCGCGCCTCGTCGCAGCAGGACGCGGAGGCGCTGCTCCACCGGGCGCGTCGCGAGGCCGAGCAGGTCGTGGCAGCGGCCCGCAGCCAGGCCGACTCGGTGCGCGCCGCCGGTGACGCCGACCTCGAGCGCCAGGTCGAGACGCTGAAGATGGAGGTCAGCCGGCTCAGCAAGCGCCGCGACGCCATCACCGCCCAGCTGGCCTCGCTGCGCGACGTCATCTCCGGCTTCTCCGACGACGACGAGACCCCGGCCGCCGAGCAGGCCGCTCCCGCACCCGGGAGCACGAAGAAGTCGTGACGCCGGACCCGCCCGCGTCGCCCGGCCAGGTCGTCGCGGGCGGGTCCCACGCTCCCCCGCACGCCCCGGTCGGGCCCGAGCCCGACGCGCTGGGGCCGTCGACCGGCGACGCCGCCGGGCCGAAGGACGAGCCGGACGACGAGCTCGTCCGGCTCGGGCCCGACCTCGGCGAACCGGGACGCCCCTTCGAGCGGCACTCGCCGTTCTACGTCGGGCTGGTCGGCGGCCTGGGCCTGCTGGCCGCGCTGCTGCTGGGGCTCGCGCTCTACACGATCCAGTCCGTGCTGGTCCTGATCGTCGTCTCGCTGTTCCTCGCCGCCGGCCTGAACCCGATCGTCGAGTGGCTGGAGCGGCACGGCGTGCGCCGCGGACCCTCCGTGCTGGTGGTGACGGTCGGCGTGATCGGCGTGCTGTCGCTGTTCGTGCTCGCGATCGTGCCCGTCATCGCCGACCAGGTCGTGGCGATCACCAGCAGCGCCCCGGGGTGGCTCGACCGGCTCCAGGGCAACCCGCGCATCCAGTCCCTCGACGACGAGTACGACATCATCGGCAACGCCCAGGACTACATCGCCGACGGGGACTTCATCGGCCCGGTCTTCGGGGGCGTCCTGGGGTTCGGGATGCGGGTGCTCAGCTCGCTGTTCAACGTCTTCATCGTGCTCGTGCTGACGCTGTACTTCCTGGCCTCGCTGCACCGCACGAAGCAGTCGCTCTACGGCCTGGTGCCGGCCTCGCGCCGCGAACGGGTCAGCCGGCTCGGCGACCGCGTCGTGGCCAACATCGGCGGCTACGTCGGCGGTGCGTTCGTGGTCGCGGTGACCGCCGGCCTGGTCTCCCTGGTCTTCCTACTCCTGGTGGGCCTGGCCGAGTACGCCGTGGCGCTGGCGTTCGTGGTGGCGCTGCTCGACGTCATCCCGATGATCGGCGCCACCCTCGGCGCGGTGGTGGTCAGCGCGATCGGCTTCGCCACCGACGTACGGACCGGTGTCGCGTGCGTGATCTTCTTCCTGATCTACCAGCAGCTCGAGAACTACGTCGTCTACCCCCGCGTGATGTCCCGCTCGGTCGACATCCCCGGCGCGGTCGCGGTGATCGCGGCCCTGGTGGGCGCGACCCTGCTGGGGGTGGTCGGCGCGCTGCTGGCGATCCCGATGGCCGCCGCGGTGATGCTCATCCTGCGCGAGGTCGTCCAGCGCCGCCAGGACGTGCGCTAGCCGAGATGACGCTCCCGGACAGCCG
>JBBSKO010000183.1:0-5082 GCA_038256225.1 Propionibacteriales bacterium
CCCCCGAGATCGCCACCGTCGGCTGCACCCAGCAGTCGGTCGACGCCGGTGACATCGACGCCGAGGTGGTGATGCTGCCGCTCGACGGCAACGCCCGGGCCAAGATGCAGAACGTCAAGGACGGGTTCGTGAAGCTGATGTGCCGCCCCGGCACCGGCATCGTGGTCGGCGGCGTGGTCGTCGGGCCGCGGGCCAGCGAGCTGATCCACCCGGTCTCGATCGCGGTCTCCCAGCGGCTCACGGCCGACCAGCTGGCCCACGCCTTCACCGTCTACCCGTCGATGAGCGGCTCGATCGCGGAGGCCGCGCGCCGGCTCCACCGCGTCTGATCGCCCCCGCCGGAGGGCGGACCCGTCGTACCCTCCCGGGGTGCGACGACTCCCGGGTTCCCTGATCGGCCTGCTCACCGCGGGCGTCCTGCTCGCGCCCGCCGCCGCCTCGGCGGCACCGGTGACCCCTGACCCCGACCCTGGCCTGGTGGGCCCGGTCGAGCTTCCGGACCCCGGTGACCTCCCTGGCCCCCTCCCCGGGGCGGCGCGCGCGGCGGACGGGCTGACCCTGACCGGTCGCGGCCACGGCCACGGCCGGGGGCTCTCGCAGTACGGCGCC
Organism: Propionibacteriales bacterium; assembly: GCA_038256225.1. Classification (GTDB taxonomy): domain Bacteria; phylum Actinomycetota; class Actinomycetes; order Propionibacteriales; family Nocardioidaceae; genus Nocardioides. The sequence goes on from JBBSKO010000183.1 coordinate 610, forward strand.
AAGGGCGCTGCGGAGGACGGCTGGTCCTACCGGCGGATCGTGTCGTTCTACTACCCCGGCACCGCCTGGGACCGCACGGCGGGCCGGATGCAGGTGCTGATCACCGCCGACTCCACCCGCGACCTGGTCGTGCGCGACCGCCCCGGCCTGCGGCTGCGCCCCGTCGGCGGGTCCTGGTCCCCGCTGCACGACGCCCGTCCGGCCGCGGCGGCCTGGCGCGTCGTCCCGGCCGCGCAGGGTCGCAGCCTGGTCGACTACCGCACCGCGCAGGGGTCCTGGACGCGGTGGCGCAGCGTGGCCGGCGAGGTCGAGGTCGGCGCCGGGGGAGCACCCGTACGCCTGGAGACCCCGGCCGGCACGACGGCCTACCGCGGGGTGCTGCGCTCGGTGGACCCGCCGCCGGGCTCCAGCGACGACGCCGAGGACCGCGACACCGTCAACGTGGTGCCGATCGAGTCGTACCTGCGCGGGGTGGTGCCGCGCGAGGTGCCGGCGCTGTGGCCGGCCGCCGCGGTGCGGGCGCAGGCCGTGGCGGCCCGCAGCTACGCCGCCTACGAGCGGGTGCACCCGCGCAACAGCCACTACCAGGTGCTCGACACCGCCGGGTCCCAGGTGTACGGCGGGGTCGCCGCCGAGCACCCGGCCAGCGACGACGCCGTCCGGGCCACGCGCGCGCAGGTGCGCCACGCCGGCGGCGAGCCGGCCTTCACCCAGTTCTCGGCCAGCAACGGTGGCTGGACCGCGAAGGGCTCCTTCGCCTACCTCCCGGCCCAGCAGGACCGCAACGAGGAGGGCTCCGGGAACCCGTACGCGACCTGGCGCCGCACCGTGAGCAGCAGCGCCCTGGAGTCGGCCTACCCCGCGATCGGCCGCTTCACCGGGGTCGAGCTGCGCGGGCGGACCGGCGACGGTCAGTGGGGCGGACGCGTGGGGACCGTGGTGGTCACGGGCGGTCAGGGCCGGGTCACGGTGTCGGGGGAGACCTTCCGGCTGGCGTTCGGGCTGCCGTCGACCTGGTTCACGAGGGCCTAGGTGCCGGACGTCCGGCCCGCAGCACCGCGCGGAGGGCGAGCCCGGCCAGCAGCGCCCAGAACGCGGCGCCGATGCCCAGGACGACCACGCCCGAGGCCGCCACGACGAAGGTGACCACGGCGGGCTCGCGCTCGGCCGGGTCGGCCAGCGCCTCACCGAGCGCGGCGGCGAGCGCCCCGAGCAGGGCCAGCCCGGCGGCGGCCTGGACCACGCCGTCCGCCGCCGCGGTGACCACGGCGGTGAGGGCGCCGGCGCCGAGGCCGACCAGGACGTAGGTGGCCGCGCCGCTCAGCGCGGCCCACCAGCGCCGTGCCTGGTCGGGCCCCGCCTCCGGCCCGGCGGCCAGCGCCGCGGTGATCGCGGCGAGGTTCACGGCGTGACCACCGGCCGGGGCCACCAGCAGCGTGCCGAGGCCGGTGACGCCGAGCGCCTCCCGCCAGGGCGTGCGGTAGCCGTTCGCCGCCAGCACGGCGGCGCCGGGGACGTTCTGCGAGGCCATCGTGACGACGTAGAGCGGGAGCGCGACCGAGAGCAGCGCCCCGGCCGACCACGCGGGCGCGGTCAGGTCCACGACGGGCACCAGCGGCAGGCCGGACAGGACGTCGCGGGCGTCGAGCACCACGACCACCAGCGCCACCGCCAGCGACCCGGGCACCGCCCACCGGCGGGCCAGCCGCAGCAGCACCAGCCAGGTCAGCACGACCGGGGCGACCAGCACCGGGGAGAGCACCAGGGCCGTCACCGGTGCCAGGCACAGCGGCAGCAGCACGCCGGCCAGCATCGCGCGGGCCAGGGCCGGCGGGATCCGGCCGACCAGGTCGCCCAGGCCGGGCACCAGCGCGGTCAGCACGACCAGCAGCCCGGTGACCAGGAACGCGCCGACGGCGGCCGGCCAGCCACCGGCGACGGCGCCGGTCGAGACCAGCAGCGCGGCGCCGGGCGTGGACCACGCCAGCGTCACCGGGGTGCGGTGCCGCAGGCCCAGCCACGCCATCCCCGCCGCCTGGGCCAGGCACAGCGCCAGCAGCCCGGACGCCGCCTGCGCCGGGGTCGCGCCGACCGTGGTGAGCCCGGCGACGACGACCACGAAGGAGCTGCTGAACCCGACGACGGCCGCCACCACGCCGGCCACCAGCGGCTGGGTGGGCACCCGGCCCCGGGTGTCGGCGTGACGGCTCAGGACAGGACCAGCACGAGGTCGCCGCCCTCGACGGCCTGCGTGCCGCCGAGCGCGACCCGCTCCACGGTCCCGGCCGTCGGCGCGGTGATCGCGGCCTCCATCTTCATCGCCTCGATCGTGGCCACCGTCTCGCCGGCGTCGACCTGCGCACCCTGCTCGACCACGACGGTCACCACGCCGGCGAAGGGGGCGGCGACCTGCCCGGGCGTGCGCGGGTCGGCCTTCTCGGTGGTGTTCACCTCCGCGGCCACGCTGCGGTCCCGGACCGCCACGGGTCGCAGCTGGCCGTTGATCGTGGCCATCACCGAGCGGATCCCGCGCTCGTCGGGCTCGCCGACCGCCTGCACCCCGAGCAGCAGCGTCACGCCCTCCTCGAGCTCGACGGCGTGCTCCTCGCCCTGCCGCAGGCCGTAGAGGAACTCCAGCGTGGGCAGCACCGAGACGTCGCCGTGCACCCGGCGCCGCTCGAGGAAGTCCGCGGTGGGGCCGGGGAACAGCAGCTCGTTGAGCGTCGCGCGACGCTCCCCGGCCAGGCCCTCGACCTGCTCGGCGGTCAGGTCCGCGGCGGCCGGGCGGACCGTGCGCCCGGCGAGGGCGCGGGTGCGGAACGGCTCGGGCCACCCGCCCGGCGGGTCCCCGAGCTCCCCGGACAGGAAGCCGATCACGGAGTCCGGGACGTCGTAGGAGCCCGGGTCCGCGGCGAAGGCCGCCGGGTCGGCGCCGACCGCCACGAGGTGCAGGGCGAGGTCGCCGACCACCTTCGAGGACGGTGTCACCTTGACCACGTTGCCGAGGATGTCGTTCGCGGCGGCGTACATGTCCTCGATCTGCTCGAACTTCTCCCCGAGACCCAGCGCGACCGCCTGCTGGCGCAGGTTGGACAGCTGCCCGCCCGGGATCTCGTGGCGGTAGACCCGGCCCGTCGGCGCGGCCAGGCCGGACTCGAACGGGGCGTACACCCGGCGGGTGGCCTCCCAGTACGGCTCCAGCGCGTTGACCGCCGCCAGGGACAGCCCGGTCTCCCGCGCGGTGTGGTCGGTGGCCGCGACCAGGGCCGACAGCGACGGCTGCGAGGTGGTGCCGGCCATCGCGGCGCAGGCGGCGTCGACCGCGTCGACCCCGGCGTCGATGGCGGCGGTGAGGGTGGCCAGCTGACCGCCGGTGGTGTCGTGGGTGTGCAGGTGCACCGGGAGGTCGAAGCGCTCGCGCAGGGCGGTGACCAGGGTGCGGGCGGCGGGGGCGCGCAGCAGCCCGGCCATGTCCTTGATCGCGAGGACGTGGGCGCCGGCCCCGACGATCCGCTCGGCCAGGTGCAGGTAGTAGTCGAGGGTGTAGAGCCGCTCGCCGGGGTCGGACAGGTCGCCGGTGTAGCAGAGCGCCACCTCGGCGACCGACGTGCCGGTGGCGCGGACGGCGTCGATCGCCGGCCGCATCTGGTCGACGTCGTTGAGCGCGTCGAAGATCCGGAAGACATCGATGCCGGTCGCGGCGGCCTCCTCGACGAAGGCGTCGGTGACCGCGGTCGGGTAGGGCGTGTAGCCGACCGTGTTGCGACCGCGCAGCAGCATCTGGAGGGCGATGTTGGGCACCGCCTGCCGCAGGGCGTCCAGCCGTTCCCACGGGTCCTCGGCCAGGAAGCGCAGGGCGACGTCGTACGTCGCGCCGCCCCACGCCTCGACCGACCACAGCTCGGGCGTGGTCCGGGCGACGTGCCCGGCGACCCCGACCAGGTCGCGGGTGCGCACCCGGGTGGCCAGGAGGGACTGGTGGGCGTCGCGGAAGGTCGTGTCGGTGACCGCGACCGGCCCCTGCGCGCGCAGCCGTCGCGCCAGCTCCTCCGGGCCGTGGGTGCGCAGCAGCTGCCGGGTGCCGTCGGGCGCTGGTACGGCGAGGTCGACCGGCGGCAGCTTGCTGGCCGGCACGACGGTGACCGGGGCGCGCCCGTGCGGCTGGTTGACGGTGACGTCGGCCAGGTAGGCCAGCAGCTTGGTGCCGCGGTCGCCGGAGGTACGCGCGCGGGCCAGCTGCGGGTGGGTCTCGATGAACGAGGTGGTGACGCGCCCGGCGCGGAAGTCGGGGTCGGCCAGCACCGCCTGCAGGAAGGCGATGTTGGTGGAGACCCCGCGGATGCGGAACTCGGCGACCGCGCGCTGGGCCTTCTCGACCGCGGCCTCGAAGGTGCGCCCACGACAGGTGAGCTTGGCCAGCAGGGAGTCGAAGTGCGCCGAGACCTCCGCGCCGGTGTAGGTCGTCCCGCCGTC
>JBBSKO010000184.1:0-5081 GCA_038256225.1 Propionibacteriales bacterium
ACGTCGTCGAGGGTCAGTCCGCTGGCCAGCAGCAGCACCTGCGCGTGGTAGAGCAGCTGGCTGACCTCCTCCGCGGTGCGCTCGGGGCCCTCGTGCTCGGCGGCCATCCACGACTCCGCGGCCTCCTCGACCAGCTTCTTGCCGATCGTGTGGACACCCGCGTCCAGCTCGGCCACGGTCCCGGAGCCGGCCGGTCGCGTCCGGGCCTTCTCGCTGAGCTCGGCCCACAGGCCCTCGAAGGTCTTCACGGCGGTCCAGACTACGGCGTGCCCTCCACCACCCGGGACCTGGGCGATGATCGTGCGGTGACCGACCCGGACGGCCCCGACCTGACCGCCCTCGCCTGGCCGCGGGCCACCGCGCGGCTCCGGCTGCGCCCGCTGGAGCCGGCCGACGTCCCGGCGCTGCACCACTACCGCAGCCGCGACGACGTGGCCTGGTGGCTGGGGGCGACGGCCGGCACCACCGAGGACCTCGCGGCCCGGTTCCTGGACCCCGCCCGGGCCGGGTCGACCCTCGTCGTCGAGCACGAGGGCATGGTCGTCGGGGACCTGATGCTGCGGGTCCAGGACGGCTGGGGTCAGGCCGAGGCGTCCGCCGCCGCGGCGTCGGCCGAGGCCGAGCTCGGGTGGGTGCTCGACCCCGACCACGGCGGCCGGGGCCTGGCCACGGAGGCCGTACGAGCGCTGCTCGACGTGGCGTTCGACGGCCTCGGCGTGCGCCGGGTCACCGCCTCCTGCTTCGCCGCCAACGTCGCGTCGTGGCGGCTGATGGAGCGGGTCGGCATGCGGCGCGAAGCCGAGCACGTCGCCGACTCCCTGCACCGCGAGCTCGGCTGGCTGGACGGGCTCGGCTACGCCCTGCTCGCCGACGAGCCCCGCACCTGAACCGGCCCGTGAGCCCGGCACCTGGGTCCCGCCCGGGGCCCCGCTCAGGCCCGGTCGAGCCCGCGCAGGGTGATCGCGGTGGTCAGCGCGGCCGCGGTGGCCTCGTACCCCTTGTCCTCGCGCGAGCCCTCGAGCCCGGCCCGGTCGAGGGCCTGCGCGTCGGTGTCGCAGGTCAGCACGCCGAAGCCGACCGGGACGCCGTGGTCGAGGGAGACCCGGGTCAGGCCCTCGGTGGCGGCCTGGCAGACGTAGTCGAAGTGGGGGGTGCCGCCGCGCACGACGACGCCGAGGGCGACCACGGCGTCGTACCCGCGACCGGCCAGCGCGCCGGCGACGACGGCCAGCTCGACCGTGCCGGGCACGCGGACGACGGTGACCTCGAGGCCGGCGTCGGCCGCGGCCCGGGCGGCGCCGGCGAGCAGGCCGTCCATCACCTGCTCGTGCCAGGACGCGGCGACCACGGCGAGGCGGAGCCCGCGGGCGGCCTCGGGGTCGACCTGCTGGGTGGTGGGGGCGCCGTGGCCGCTCATGTGGGGTCTCCTTCGGTGAGGGTGCCGCCGGCCTGGTCGACGGCGGGGAGGTCGGGCAGCGCGTGGCCCATCCGGTCCCGCTTGGTCAGCAAATAGGCGAGGTTGTGGTCGTTGGGGCGGGTGGTCAGCGGGACGACCTCGGCGACCTCGATCCCGAAGTCCTCCAGGTTGCTGACCTTGTCAGGGTTGTTGGTCATCAGCCGGACCCGCTCGACCTTGAGGTCCTTGAGGACCTGCGTGGCGGTGCCGTAGTGGCGGGCGTCGGCGGGCAGACCGAGGTCGAGGTTGGCGTCGATGGTGTCGCGGCCCCCGTCCTGGAGCTGGTAGGCCTGCAGCTTGGCGACCAGCCCGATCCCCCGGCCCTCGTGCCCGCGCAGGTAGACCACGACGCCGCGGCCCTCGGCCACGACCCGCTCGAGCGCCTCCTCGAGCTGCGGCCCGCAGTCGCACCGCTCGGAGCCGAGGACGTCGCCGGTCAGGCACTCCGAGTGCACCCGGGTCAGCACCGGCTCGGGGCCGGTCAGGTCACCGTGGACGAGCGCGATGTGCTCGGAGCCGTCGACGGTGACGCGGTAGCCGTACGCCGTGAAGTCGCCGTGCCGGGTCGGCAGGCTGGTCTCGGCCACCCGCTCGACGAGGTTCTCGTGACGGCGGCGGTAGCGCACCAGCGCGTCGATGCTGATCATCGCCAGGCCGTGCTCGTCGGCGAACTCGCGCAGCTCCGGCCCGCGCTTCATGGTGCCGTCGTCGTTGACGATCTCGACCAGGACGCCGGCCGGGGTCAGCCCGGCCAGCCGGGCGAGGTCGACGGCGGCCTCGGTGTGCCCGCGGCGCACCAGCACCCCGCCCTCGCGGTAGCGCAGCGGGAAGACGTGCCCGGGCCGGGTCAGCTCCCACGGCTCGGTGGCGGAGTCGGCCAGGACCCGCACGGTGTGCGCGCGGTCGTGGGCGGAGATGCCGGTGCTGACGCCGTCGCGGGCGTCCACCGAGATCGTGTACGCCGTGCGCAGCTTGTCGCGGTTGTGCGGGGTCATCAGCGGGATCTCGAGCCGGTCCAGCATGGCGGCCGGCATCGGGGCGCAGATGACGCCGCTGGAGTAGCGGACGGTGAAGCCCATCAGCTCGGGGGTGGCCTTGCTGGCCGCGAAGATCAGGTCGCCCTCGTTCTCACGGTCCTCGTCGTCGACCACCACGACCGCACGGCCGGCGGCGATGTCGGCCACGGCGCGCTCGACGCTGTCGAGGCGGACCCCGCCGTGCGGGCCCGGGGACCCTGCCGGGGCGTCGGGGGCGTGCTGCTCGGTCATGACTTCTCCTGGTCCTGCGCGTAGACGCGCACGAGCTTCTCGACGTGCTTGGCGATGATGTCGACCTCGAGGTTGACCCGGTCCCCCACGGCGCGGGAGCCCAGGGTGGTGCGGGCGAGGGTCTCGGGGATGAGGCTGACGGTGAAGGACTCCTCGCCGGCCTCGACGACGGTGAGGCTGACGCCGTCGACGCTGATCGAGCCCTGGTCGACGAGGTAGCGCGCCAGGTGCGGCGGCAGCGAGACCTCGACCAGCTCCCAGTGCTCGCTGGGCGTGCGGGCGAGGACCTCGCCGACGCCGTCGACGTGGCCCTGGACGACGTGGCCGCCCAGGCGCTTCTCGGCCGTGACCGCGCGCTCGAGGTTGACGCGGTCGCCGGGGGCCACCCCGGCCAGGCTGGTCATCTGCAGCGTCTGGCGCATGACGTCGGCCGACCACTGCTGCCCGTCGTGCTCGACCACGGTCAGGCAGCAGCCGTTGACCGAGATCGAGTCCCCGGGGGCGGTGCCCTCGAGGACGAGCGGGCCGGTGACGCGCAGGCGTACGGCGTCCCCCTGGTCGGTGAGGTCGGCGATGGTGCCGAGCTCCTCGATGATGCCGGTGAACATCAGGTCTCCCTCGGGTCGAGCGTGAGTCGTACGTCGGGCTGCTCGCCGTCCAGCCCCGGGAGGACCGTCACGTCGGTGACCCGGGGCCGCAACGCGCGGCTGATGGTGGGGATTCCGAGGTCGGCGACCGCGGACCGCCCGGCGCCCAGCAGGACGGGGGCGACGTAGCAGACGATCTCGTCGATGAGTCCCTCCCGCAGGAACGCGGCGGCCAGGGTGGGCCCGCCCTCGAGGAGCACGCGCTGGCGGTCCCTGGCCCAGAGGTCGGCCAGCGCCGAGCGGGGGTCGCGGGTGCGCAGGTGGACGGTGCCGGCCTCGTCGTCGAGCACCCGGGCACCGACGGGCAGGTCGCGCAGGCCCATCACCGCGCGCAGCGGCTGGACCGGGGCCGGGCGGTCCTGCTCGTCGCGGACCGTGAGCCGGGGGTCGTCCTCCAGCACGGTCGCGGTGCCGACGAGCATCGTGTCGCAGGCCGCGCGCAGCCGGTGGGCGTCGCGCCGGGAGGCGCGCCCCGAGATCCAGCGTGACGTGCCGTCCGCGGCGGCGCTGCGGCCGTCGAGGGTGGTGGCGAGCTTCCAGGTGACGTACGGACGCTGCTGCTGCTGGGCGTGGCGGTAGACCGCGGCCAGCGCCGCCGCCTCGTCGCCCAGCAGGCCGGCCTCGACCTCGAGCCCGGCGGCCTCGAGACGGGCCCGTCCGCCCGCGGCCACGGGGTTGGCGTCGGCCTCGGCGAACACGACCCGGCGCACCCCGGCCGCGACCAGCGCCTCGGTGCAGGGGCCCGTGCGCCCCGTGTGGTGGCAGGGCTCGAGGGTCACCACGGCGGTGGTGCCGCGGGCGGCCGCGCCGGCGCGCGCCAGGGCCTCGGCCTCGGCGTGCGGGGTGCCGGGCCCGCGGTGGTGGCCCTCCGCGACCGTCCGGCCCTCGGCGTGCAGCAGCACGCAACCCACCCGACGGGTGTCGGCGACCATCGGCACGCCGGGCGTCGCCGCGAGCGCGAGGGCGCGACGCATGGCGACCTGCTCGGCCGCACTGGTGCTGCCTGCGGTGCTGTCCACTGCGTCCTCCGCCCGGTGCCGGTCGCGGCCCGGGGAGGGCAGGAGGCGGGCAGAGCCGTCCGGGGTCGGCGCAGACCTGTGGCAGCGCTCGTCCGGACGACTGCGTGCGCTTCCCATCCGGACTCTCACCGTCGGTCCAGGAGTTCCACCTGGTCAACCGGCCACTGGACGTGGTCGGGTCGCGGACTGTCACCGCCGGCTCGGACTTTCACCGATCCCAGAGCACGCGAGTCGTTGAACTCGTCTCCCGCCAGTCTGCCACAGGCCCCGCCCGGCGCCGGGTGAGTCCGACCACACCGCCGCTCCCCGGATGAGCGCTCTCTCATCGCCGTCTCACCGACACCTCACGACCGCCGCGCAGAGTCCTTCTCACAGCCCCGGAAGGGGATCCCCGAAGGACAAGGAGCTCCACGATGGCCAGGTCCGGCATCTTCACCGCCCTCACCCCCGCCGTCGCCGCCCGCGGCGACAACACGAACTCCCGGAGCCGGGACGGCCGCCGTCGGCGCCGCCGCAACCGTCGTCGTCGGCGCAACCGCCGCAGCCGGTCGCGCTCGCGCACCGACTGACGCCTCCCCCGGCGCAGGGCCGCCCCGACTCACCTCAGGAGCCGGACGCGCGGCCACCACGCAGCGGTCGTACCCCACCGGGGTGCGGCCGCTGTCGTGCGTGCGGGGTCAGGCCCGCGGTG
>JBBSKO010000185.1:0-5069 GCA_038256225.1 Propionibacteriales bacterium
CAGGAGGCCGTACGCCTGCTGTCGTCGGTCGAGCGGTACGCCCGGGGCGAGGGCCTCTGGCCGCTGCTCGGGCGGGCGCGCCGGCTGCTGGACGCCTCCGGGACCCCGGCGCCGTGGCCGCACCTCGGGCGGATCACCGCCGCCGAGCGGCGCGTCGTCGAGCCGGCCGCCCAGGGAGCGACCAACCGCGAGATCGCCGCCGCCGCCGGCATCTCGGTCAAGGCCGTCGAGTGGCACCTGTCCCGGGTCTACCGCAAGCTCGGCGTCACCTCGCGCCGCGCCCTCGTCGACGCGCTCGGCCACCGCCCGCTGTAACGCTGTGTTACTTCGTCTGCTGCAGCGTCGTGACGCTGCACCGGATGAAGTAACACAGCGTTACAGCAGCGCCTGGGCGACCCACCGCATGCTGCGGCCGTGCCCGTGCGTCCAGGCCACCGCCTGCCCGTCCAGGCCGAGGACGAATGTCGCGAGGTCGTCGGGCACCGGGGGACCCGTCGCCGTCACGGCGGGGTGCACCCGCTTGCCCTCGTTGGACAGCCAGTGCGCGCGGTCAGACGCGACCAGGTCGGTCAGTCGGCGCTCGAGCACCGCACGGTCCTCGACGGGCAGGTAGGCGGTGACCGCGCTGTGCATCACCACGACCCGACCGTGTCGTCCGGCCTCCTCGACCAGACCGTCGAGTCGGTCCAGGCCCGCGGGCGTGGTCAGGTCGGCACCGACCACCGTCGGCGGGTCGGCCCGCGCCACCTCCACCGCAGTCCGCAGCCGTGCGCGCCGGTCGTCGTGCCCGGGCCAGACCAGCGTCTCCAGCCACGCGACCTGGTCGTCGTCGGCGACGTCGACCGGCGCGAGGTCCAGCCCGCCGCGCCAGGCCACCGGCACGGGTCCGGCCGACCACACCTCCGGCGCCGGGGCCGGGCCGGTGACCTCGCAGGTCAATCGTCCCGCGGCCCCGTCGTGGGTCGACACGTCGCCGTCGGGCAGGTGCCAGGTGTAGTCCCAGCGGTCGGGGTAGAGGCACAACCCGGCGCTGGCCCCGATCTCCAGCAGGGCCAGCGGCCCACCGTGCCGGGTCCAGAGCAGGCCGAGCACCGGGGCCAGGGTGGCCAGGCGGCCGACCTCGTTGGTCTGCGTACGGCGGGCGGCCACGGTCGCGCGGACCGGACCCACGGACGTACCCCGACGTCGACCCTCGGCGTCGTCGCCGAGCAGGGCGGCCCGCAGCGCGCCGTACGGCCCCGGCGCCGCGACGCCGTGCCAGCGGGCGGCGGCCAGCACCAGGTTGGGCTGGCGCTCACGGTCCGTGGGCAGCGTGACGAGCCAGGCCAGCACCTCGGGGTCCTCGGCGACCCGCAGGGCCCAGTCGTGGAAGCACCCGTCGGACGCCTCGTAGGTGCCGAAGTCGCGCCAGACGTCGGCGACGCCGCCGAAGACCTCCACGTCGTCCGCCCGGTCGGCGCTCAGTCCACCGCGGGCACGGGCAGCGCCACGTAGGTGGTCTCGAGGTACTCCTCGATGCCCTCGAAACCACCCTCCCGGCCGAACCCGGAGGCCTTCATGCCGCCGAAGGGCGCGGCGGCGTTGGAGACCAGCCCGGTGTTGAGGCCGACCATCCCGAAGGCGAGGCCCTCGGCGACGCGGATGCTGCGCGCCAGGTCGCGCGTGTAGACGTAGGACGACAGCCCGTACTCGGTGTCGTTGGCCCGCGCCACCGCCTCGGACTCGGTCTCGAAGGTGGTGATCGGTGCGACCGGGCCGAAGATCTCCTCGCGGTTGATCCGCGACGAGGCCGCGACGTCGACCAGGACGGTCGGCTCGACGAAGTGGCCCGCGCCCTCGTGGGCGGCGCCCCCGGTCAGCAGCCGCGCGCCGTCGGCGACGGCCTCCTCGACCAGACCGGTCACGGACTCGACCGCCTTCGCGTCGATCAGCGGGCCGACGTCGACGCCGTCGTCCTGCCCGCGACCGACCGTCAGCGCCCCCATCCGCTCGGCCAGGCGGGCGCCGAACTCCTCGGCGACCGCGGAGTGGACCAGGAAGCGGTTGGCCGAGGTGCAGGCCTCGCCCATGTTGCGCATCTTGGCCACCATCGCCCCGTCGACGGCGGCGCCGAGGTCGGCGTCCTCGAAGACCAGGAAGGGCGCGTTGCCACCGAGCTCCATGCTCACCCGCTGCAGCCCGGGGGCGGACTGTGCGACGAGCTTCCGACCGACGGCGGTGGAGCCGGTGAAGCTGACCTTGCGCAGGCGGTCGTCGGCCTGGAGTCTCGTGGAGAGGTCGGCGTCGCGGGTGGTGGGCACGACATTCAGGACGCCGTCGGGGAGCCCGGCCTCGGCCAGGATCCCAGCCAGGACCAGCATCGTCAGCGGCGTCTGCGAGGCCGGCTTGAGCACCATCGTGCAGCCGGCGGCGACGGCCGGCGCGATCTTGCGGGTACCCATGGCCAGCGGGAAGTTCCACGGCGTGATGAACAGGCAGGGCCCGACCGGCTTCTTCATGGTCAGGATCCGGCTGCCTCCGGCGGGGGCCTGCATCCACAGGCCGTGGATGCGGACGGCCTCCTCGGCGAACCAGCGGAAGAACTCCGCGCCGTACGCCACCTCGCCCCGCGCCTCGGCGAGCGGCTTGCCCATCTCCAGGCTCATCAGGGCCGCGACCTCGTCGGCCCGATCCGTCAGCAGGTCGAAGGCGCGCCGCAGCACCTCGCCGCGGTCGCGCGGGGGCGTGGCCGCCCACCCGGGCTGCGCGGCCACGGCGGCGTCCAGGGCCTCCGTCGCGTCCTCGGCGGTGCCGTCGGCGACCTCGCAGACCACCGACCCGTCAGCCGGGTCGGTCACCTCGAAACGTGCGCCGTCGGCGGAGGACCGCCACTGCCCGCCGACGAGGAGCGCGCGGCGGTCGGCGGGCAGCAGCTGCAGGGCGTCGGTGTGGCTCATGGTCGTCACTGTGGCACGCGACGCCGCCGTCCGGACCGGCCCCGCGGGTGAGGGTCTGCGATCTTGCGCGCGCCCGGGGGGCGCGTATAGTCGGCGCTGTCGGCTTCGGAGGGAGCATCTGGAGACGACTGGGAGCCCCTCGCCGACCCCATGCGGTGAGGGGCTTCCTCCCTCGCTGGGCCCGGTCGTACGGCCGCCCGCCGCATCTCAGCCGGCGGTGCGCAGGAACGCCTCCAGCAGCGGACCGGCCGTGCCCGACCCCGACTCACCCTCGGCCACCAGGACCGCGACGGCCAGGTCACCCTGCGCCGCGACCATCCAGGCCCGGGTCCGAGTCTCGCCGCCGTCCTCGAACTCCGCCGTGCCCGTCTTGGCGATGGCCGGCGGGCCCGGCAGGTCGGCGAGCGACGAGCCGCTGCCCTCGGTGACCACCGCGCGGAGCATGCCGCGCAGCTGCTCGGCCTCGGTGGCCGTCAGCGGCTGGTCGTCGCCGGAGGCGGTATCGACGTCGAGGTCGGGCAGCAGCCGCGGCGTCACCCGGGCGCCCTCCTGCACCGAGCCGACCACGGCGGCCATCACCAGCGGCGAGGCCAGCACCTCGCCCTGGCCGATCATCGTGGCCGCGCGCCCCGTCTCCGACCCGGGTGCACCGACCTGGCCGAAGTAGGACGGGAAGCCGAGGTCACGGTCGACCCCGAGGCCCAGGGCCGCGGCCGCCGTGGCCATCCCGTCGGAGCCGGGGCGGTCGCGCTCGGCGATCATCGCGGTGTTGCACGACTGCGCCACGGCGGTGCGCAGCGGCACGTCGCCCAGCGACCCGGCCGGGTAGTCGTCGTAGTTCTCGAAGACCCGTCCGTCGACGGTCACGGTCGGCGTGCACGGCACGGTGGAGGACGGGGTCAGACCGCCGCGCAGCAGGGCCAGCGAGCTGACGATCTTGAAGGTCGACCCGGGCGCGTACTGGCCGTAGGTGGCGACGTTCAGCCCGTCCGCACCGGGCCCGCTCGCAGCGGCCAGCACCGCCCCGTCGCTCGGGCGCAGCGCGACCAGCGCGCTGGCAGGGCCGACGTCGGCCAGCAGGTCCTCGGCTGCCAGCTGCAGGTCCTCGTCGAGCGTGGTGCGAAGCGGGTCGCCGTCCTGGTCCGGCGCCCGCACCAGGGGACGCTCCCTGCCGTCGGGGGCGACCGCGCTCAGCACGGCACCGTCGGTGCCGCGGAGCACGTCGTCGTAGCGCGCCTGGAGGCCGGACAGGCCGGCGACGTCGCCGGGGGCGTACGCCTCGGGGTCCTCCTCGACCATCTCGGCAGTGACCTCGCCGACCGTGCCGAGGATCGGCGCGGCGAACTCGCGAGTGGGGGCCAGCGGGAGCCGGTCGGAGATCAGCCGGGCGCCGGCGATCCCCGCGACCCCGGGCCCGACCGCCGGCGGGACGTCCGCGGTGCGCAGCACGAGCGCCTCGACGAAGGCCGCGTCGCCCGCGGCCTCGACCCGGGCGGCGTAGGGCCCCGGAGCCACGTCGACCAGCGCCGCCAGGGCACGCGCCGAGGCCGCCGCCCGCGCTGGCGGGACCTGCGTCCGGTCGATGCCCACCCGGGTCACCAGCCGGTCGGTGACCAGGGCCTCGCCGTCAGCACCCAGGACCTCGCCGCGGCGCGCGGCGACCGGGGTCAGTGAGAGCGTCGCCGCCTCGCGCAGGCTGGGCTCGACCACGGTGCGGCTCCACTGCAGCTCCCAGCTCCCGGGGTCCTCGCCCTCCCCCACCGGCAGCCGCATGGGGACGGTGGTGGTGTAGGTCCACGGCTCGCCGGCCACGTCCCAGGACCAGTCCAGCGTGGCCGCGGCCGTCTCGACGCCCTCGACCGGCTCGTCCTCGGTCTCGGCGACGCCCGAGACCGCGACGGTCGGGACCAGGTCGCCGAGCGCCTCGGTGGTGGCGGTCCAGTCGGCCGCGACGGCGGCGGCGCTGGAGTCCACGAAGGTGAGGTCGTCCAGGTCGCCGTCCTCCAGCCCGCCGTCGAGCGCGGCCGCCAGGGTCAGGGCCGGCTCCTGCGGGTCCGGCGTGTCGTCCGCGCCGCCGGAGCACGCGGCCAGGGCCAGGGGCAGCAGCACCACGAGCGCCGTCAGTGCCGCCGA
>JBBSKO010000186.1:0-5067 GCA_038256225.1 Propionibacteriales bacterium
CTCCGGGGACCGCCTCGTGGCGGCCGCGGAGCGCCAGGCCGTCCAGCGCAACGCCGCGCTCGCGCAGTTCGCCGCGAAGGCCGAGCAGCAGGCCGAGAAGCTCGCCCTGAACCAGTGGTCGCTGCCCACCAGCGGCTACCGCCTCACCGCCGAGTACGGCGACGTCGGCCTCTGGGCCACGTACCACACCGGTCTCGACTTCGCCGCTCCCACCGGCACGCCGATCACCTCGGTGGCCAACGGCACCGTGACCGACGTCGGCTACGACGGCGCCTACGGCAACAAGACCGTGGTGACCCTCGACGACGGCACCGAGGTCTGGTACTGCCACCAGACCACGATGGACGTCGGCGTCGGCGACACCGTCTCCAGCGGCCAGGTCATCGGCACGGTCGGCTCGACCGGCAACGTCACAGGCCCCCACCTCCACCTCGAGGTCCGCCCCGGCGGCGGCGACCCGGTCGACCCGTACTCGGCCCTGTCGGTCCACGGCCTCACGCCCTGACAGGGGTACGGGACCGGTGACCCGGTCTCGTGTGCCCCAGGACGCGCCACGGCGCGTCCACAGGCACACGCCGACACCGGTGCGCCGGCGTCCCTGGGGACAGAGCCGCACAGCGGGGCCGTCCCCGCGACACCGTGGACCGGTGCCCGCCGACCTCGACCGCCTCCTCGCGCGACAGTGCGGCGTGGTCGCGCGCCGCCAGCTGGTCGGCCTGGGCGTCGACGCCGACCGGGTGCGCGACCAGGTCCGGGCCCGCCGGTGGGTCGTCGTCACCCCGCGGGTCGTCGCGACCGTCACGGGCCCGCTGAGCGAGGCGCAACGGCGCTGGGTGGCGGTGCTCCACGCCGGCCCGCGCAGCATGCTCGGAGGTCTCTCGGCGGCGGCCCGCGCCGGACTCCAGGGCTGGGACCGGGGGGAGGTCACCGTCTGGGTGGAGGGCGACCTCAGCTTCGAGCCGGTGGAGGGTGTCCGGTTCTTCCGGACCGCTCGGCCGGCGGACCTGGTGGCCCATCCGTCGTCGGAGCCTCCCCGCGCCCGGCTCGAACCGGCGGTGCTGCTCTGGGCCGCCTACGAGGCCCCACCCCGCGCCGCCGTCGGCGTGCTCGCCGCCACGGTCCAGCAGCGCCTCACGACCGCACCCCGGCTCCTGGAGTGGACCGACCGCCTCCGTCCCCTCCGCCGCTCCCCGCTCTTCCGCTCGATCCTCGCCGACGTCGGAGCCGGCACCCACTCCGCCGCCGAGCGGGACGTCCTGCGCCTCTGCCGCCGCCACGCCCTCGCCGACCCCCACCGCCAACGCCGCCGACCCGACCGCGACGGCACCACCCGCTGGACCGACTGCGAGTGGGACCTGCCCGACGGCACCGTCCTCATGCTCGAGGTGGACGGGGCCCTCCACCTCGACGCCACCACCTGGACCGCCGACAAGCGACGCGCCCGACGCCTCGCCGGCCCCGGACGCATCCAGCTCTCCTGCACCGCCCTCGAGCTGCGTACCGAGCCCCACGAGGTCGCCCTCGACCTGGTCGCCCTCGGCGTCCCGGGTCGCACGGCCTCGTGTGCCTGAGGACGCGCAGCAGCGCGTCGTCAGGCACACGCCGCCCCGCGGCGGGCGCCGCTCAGAGCTTCTCGACCGGCGCGTAGCGCAGCAGCAGCCGCTTGACGCCCTCGGAGCCGAAGTCGATCGAGGCCACGGCCCGGTCCGCGGCGCCCTCGACGGTGACCACCGTGCCCATCCCGAAGGAGTCGTGCACGACGCGGTCCCCCGGGTGCAGGACCGGGACCTCCCGGGCCGGCTTGGCCTTCGACCGGGCGTCGGCCCGGGCGGCGGCGGAGGAGAAGTTGCGGCGTCCGGCGGCGGTCGGGTGGCCCATCGCGGCGGGAGAGCCCGACGCGTGGTCGGGTCGCGACCAGTGCGTCTGGGAGGCCTCGGTGCGGCGCCAGTCGACCAGGTCGACGGGCAGCTCGTCGAGGAAGCGGGACGCCGGGTTGTGCGCGGGGGCACCCCACGAGGAGCGGACCAGGGCGCGGGAGACGTAGAGACGCTGCTCGGCCCGGGTGACGCCGACGTACGCCAGGCGCCGCTCCTCCTCCAGCTCGGTCGGGTCGCCCAGCGAGCGCGCGTGCGGGAACACGCCGTCCTCGAGGCCGGAGAGGAAGACCACCGGGAACTCCAGGCCCTTGGCAGTGTGCAGCGTCATCAGGGTGACCATGCCGTCCGCGGCCGCCTGGGCCGCGGCCGCGCGGCCCTCGGCGTCCCCGGGCGCGTCCGGGATCTGGTCGGCGTCGGCGACCAGGGCGACCCGCTCCAGGAAGTCGACCAGCCCGGGAGCGACCAGGCCGGCGTCGACGTCGGCGGGGTCGGCCGAGGGCCCGGCGACCGGGTCGTCGGAGAACTCGCGCGCCACCGCGACCAGCTCGCCGAGGTTCTCCACCCGGGTCTCGTCCTGGGGGTCGTCGGAGCTCTCGAGCTCGACCAGGTAGCCGGACCGGGCGAGCACCGTCTCGAGCACCACGTCGGCGCGCTCGCCGGCGGCGACCATCGACTGCAGCTCCTCGAGCATGTCCACGAAGGTGCGGATGCTGCCCAACGAGCGGGTGGCCAGGCCGGGCGCGTGCTCGGCGCGGCGCAGCGCCTGCCAGAAGGTCAGGCCGTCCCGCTCCCCCAGCGCCTGGACGCAGGCCACCGCCCGGTCTCCGATGCCGCGACGCGGCGTGTTCAGGATCCGGCGGAGCGAGACCTGGTCGTCGGGGTTGGCCAGGACGCGGAGGTAGGCCAGCGCGTCCCGCACCTCGCGACGCTCGTAGAACCGCACGCCGCCGACCACGCGGTACGGCTGGCCGGTGCGGATGAAGATCTCCTCGAACACCCGCGACTGGCTGTTCGTCCGGTAGAACACCGCCACGTCACCGGGCCGCAGGCCCCCGTCGACCAGGGTGTCGATCTCCTCGGAGACGAAGCGGGCCTCGTCGCGCTCGTCGTCGGCGACGTAGCCCACGATCCGCTCGCCGTCGCCGGCCTCGGACCACAACCGCTTCGGCTTGCGGCCCTTGTTGTGGCCGATCACCGCGTTGGCCGCGGTCAGGATCGTCTGGCTCGAGCGGTAGTTCTGCTCCAGCAGGATCGAGGTCGCGTCGGGGAAGTCCTGCTCGAAGTCCATGATGTTGCGGATGTCGGCGCCCCGGAAGGCGTAGATCGACTGGTCGGCGTCACCGACCACCATCAGCTCGGCCGGCGGCACGCGCTCGGCGGCGCTCTCCGCCGCACCCCCGGCACCCGCCGCGGCGGCGCCCGTCAGCGGCTCCTCGCGCGGGTCGGCGCACAGCTGCTGGATCAGGGAGTACTGCGCGTGGTTGGTGTCCTGGTACTCGTCGACGAGCACGTGGCGGAACCGTCGCCGGTAGGTCTCGCGCACCTCGGGGAAGGTCTGCATGAGGTGGACCGTGAGCATGATCAGGTCGTCGAAGTCGAGGGCGTTGGCCTCGCGCAGGCGACGCTGGTAGAGCGCGTACGCCGCGGCGTACCGCTCCTCGAGGTGGTTGTGCGCGTCGGC
This sequence comes from Propionibacteriales bacterium, assembly GCA_038256225.1. Lineage (GTDB taxonomy): Bacteria > Actinomycetota > Actinomycetes > Propionibacteriales > Nocardioidaceae > Nocardioides. Next base: position 3,559 of record JBBSKO010000186.1, read on the forward strand.
GGCCACCTGCTCGGGGTCGCGCAGCTCGTTCTTGTGGTTGCTGATCCAGTGCAGCACCGCGCCGGGCTGGTGCTTGCGCGGGTCCATGTCGAGGTCCTTGCAGACCAGCGCGATCAGCCGCTTCTGGTCCGCGGCGTCGTAGATGGAGAAGCTGGACCGGTAGCCCAGCCGCTCGACCTCCTTGCGCAGGATCCGCACGCAGGCCGAGTGGAAGGTCGAGACCCACATGATGCGGGCCCGACGGCCGACCAGGTCCTCCACCCGCTGCTTCATCTCGGCCGCGGCCTTGTTGGTGAAGGTGATCGCCAGGACCGAGCCGGGGTGGGCGCCGCGCTCGGAGATCAGCCAGGCGATCCGGCGGGTCAGCACTCGGGTCTTGCCGGACCCGGCACCGGCGACGACCAGCAGCGGCGCGCCGGCGTGGACGACGGCGTCGCGCTGCGGCGGGTTGAGCCCCGCGAGCAGCTCCTCGCGGCCCGGGCCCCGCGGCTGCCGGGGCTTCTCGGCCGGCTCACCGGCGGACAGCTCGAGGCCGGGGAAGGGGATCGTCATCGTGGCCCCATCCTAGGCCGCGACGCCGACGGTCAGCTCACGTGCACCGGTGACCAGAAGACCGCCACGGCGACGTTGGCGACGGCCAGCACCAGCAGGCCCAGCCACAGGCCCTGCGGGATCCGCTCCTTGCGGGCGTTGGCCATCACCAGCACCAGCAGCACCAGGCCGACGGCGAACTTGACGGCGATCTTGGCGTGGTCGACGTCGCCGTCGCCGGCCTCCAGCACGCCCACGAGCAGCAGCCCGGTCACGAAGGCGGTGCCGACCCCGTCGCGCATCGCCGCGTTCACCGACCGCTCCGGGGTGCGGGCCTGCGCGAGCAGGCCTCCGATCAGGGCGGCATAGCCCAGGACGTGCAGGAACAGCAGCACCAGGCGCAGGGTCTCCATGCGCCCGAGCGTAGGGCCGACGCGGCACCATGGCTGCGTGACCTCCCCGACCCCCGTCCTGGGCCGACTGCGCAGCGAGCCCGCCCTGGACCGTCCCGACCTGCTGGCCGACCCCGTGGCCGCGGCCCTCGTCGGCTGGCCGTCCGCTCCCGAGGTCGGCGTCGTGGGGATCGACCCCGACCTCGCGGACACCGCGGCGATGAGCGAGGCGTACGACGTGCCGCTCGCCGCCGGCGTGAACTGCGTCCTCGTCGGTGGCACGCGCGCCGGCGAGGAGCGGGTGGCGGCCTGCCTGGTGCGGGCCGACACCCGCGCGGACGTCAACCGCGTGGTCCGGCACCTGCTCGACGTGCGCAAGGCGTCGTTCCTGCCGATGGACCGGGCCGTCGAGGGCTCCGGCATGGAGCACGGCGGGATCACGCCGGTCGGCCTGCCCCGGGGCTGGCGGCTGCTGGTCGACGCCCGGGTGCTCGAGGTCGACGTGGCCGTCGTCGGCTCGGGCGTGCGCCGCTCGAAGCTGCTCCTGCCCGGCGCCCGGCTGGCGGACCTGCCCGGCGCGGAGGTC
>JBBSKO010000187.1:0-5050 GCA_038256225.1 Propionibacteriales bacterium
CCGCGCCGCCTTCCGCCGGCTCGTCGCCCGCGCCGACGTGCTGGTCGAGAACCTGCGTCCCGGCGCCATGCGGCGGATGGGACTGGGCTACGACGACCTCGCCGCCGACAACCCCGGCCTGGTCTACGCCTCGGCGTCCGGGTGGGGCCAGGACGGTCCGCTGGCGCAGCAGCCGGGGCTCGACATCATGGCCCAGGCCCGCTCGGGACTGATGAGCGTGACCGGCTTCCCCGGGGGCGGCCCCGCCAAGGTCGGTGTCCCGGTGTGCGACCTGATGTGCGCGATGTACGTCGCCCTCGGCGTGACCGCCGCCCTGCGCGAGCGCGACCGCTCCGGGCTCGGCCAGCACCTCGACGTCTCGCTGCACGAGGCCGGCGTCGCGCTGGGCGTGTGGGAGGCCGGGCGCTGGTTCGGGGGCGGTGGCGTGCCGGGCCCACAGGGTTCCGCGCACCAGTCGCAGGCGCCGTACCAGGCCGTGGTCACCACCGACGGCCACGTCACGATCGGCGCGAACACGCCCACGCTGTGGCTGGCCTTCTGCGCCGCGCTCGGGCTGGACGCGCTGCCGGCCGACCCGCGCTTCGTCGACAACACCGCCCGGATGACGCATCGCGACGCGCTGGTCGAGGCGGTCGAGGAGGTCACCGCGACGCTGAGCACCGACACGGTGCTCGAGGTGCTGCAGGCCGCCGGGGTGCCATGCGCCCCGATCCAGACCTACGACCAGGTCTTCACCGACCCCGCGCTCGAGGCGCGCGACTTCTACTGGGACGCCGAGCACCCGACGCTCGGGCCCGTGCGCCAGGTCGGCTCGCCGATGCGCTTCTCCCGCACCCCGGTGCGCCGCGGGCCGGCCGGGCCCGTGCTGGGCGCCGACACCGAGGCCGTGCTGGCCGAGCTCGCCCCCACCACCGAGGAGACCCCGTGACCGACCAGACCGCCGCGACCGACCGGACCGTCGACCTGCAGGTACGCCTCGAGGGGCCCGTTCTGCACGTCGTCTTCGACCGCCCCCAGGCGCGCAACGCGATGACCTTCGCGATGTACGAGGGCCTGGTCGCCGCCTGCGAGCAGGCCGACGCCCACGACGACGTCCGGGTCGTGCTGCTGCGCGGCGCCGGCGGCCGCGCGTTCGTCGCCGGCACCGACATCGCCCAGTTCGCCGGCTTCGACGGCCCGCGCGGGGTGGCGTACGAGAAGACGATCGACGCCACGATCGAGCGGCTGCTCGCCGTCCGGGTGCCGGTCGTCGCGGCGATCGACGGCGCCTGCGTCGGGGGCGGCCTGGCGATCGCGGCCGCGGCCGACGTCCGCGTGGCCCACACCTCGGCGCGCTTCGGCTACCCGATCGCCCGGACCCTGGGCAACACGCTCTCGGCCCGCAGCTACGCCCTCACGCTGCGCCACTTCGGGCACGCCCGCACCATCGACATGATCACCACCGCCCGTCTGCTCGACGCGGCCGAGGCGCAGACCTGCGGCTTCGTCACGCGGACGACCGACGACGTCGACGCCACCACCGCCGAGGTGCTGGACGCGATCCTGTCGCACGCCCCCCTGACGATGGCCGCGGGCAAGGAGATCCTGCGCCGGCTCCACGCCGCGGCCGGCACCGTCGACGTCGACGACGTGGTCGCCGGCGTCTACGGCTCGGACGACTTCGCCCGCGGCGTCGCCGCCTTCACCAGCCGCGGCACCCCGGACTGGCAGGGCCGCTGACCGACCGGCACCCGCCCGGCGAGTGCTGCCGTGCGGGCGCAATTGCGGAGTTGCGACATGTTTCCGGCCCTCGGATCAGTCAGAACCACGCAATTGCGCCCGTACGACACCCGCAGCCGTACGCTTCGCACCCGCCCGGCGGGTGCTGTCCGGAACCGTCACCTCGAGGCGCCGCGAGCGTCATCTCGGCTGTCCGGGAGCGTCATCTCGGCTAGGCGTGGGCGGGGTTGTCGGCCTTCCGGCGGGCGCCGGCGGCTGACGTCAGCGCCTCCTGCACCAGCTCCACCGGGTGCCAGGCCGAGCGCTCGGTGCCGTGGAAGATCTGCTCGCGGCAGGAGGTGCCGGTCGCGCAGATGACGGTCTCGCCGTCCTCGGCCTCGATCGCGGGGAACAGCCGGTCCGCGCCGACCTTCATCGACATCTCGTAGTGCTCGGCCTCGTAGCCGAACGAGCCGGCCATCCCGCAGCAGCCGGCGTCGAGCTCGACGACCTCGGCACCCGGGATCCGCTTCAGCAGCGCGACCGTCGCGGCGGTGCCGACCTCGGCCTTCTGGTGGCAGTGGCCGTGGTAGAGGATCCGGCGGCCCGCGAGCCAAGAGTCCTCGGCGAACGCCAGGCGCCCGTCGTCGACGGCGTCGACCAGCAGCTCCTCGACCTGCCGCACGCGCCCGGACACGTCCTGCACGTTCGGGTCGTCCGGCAGCATCGAGACGTGCTCGTCGCGCAGCGTGAACAGGCACGACGGCTCGCACCCCACGATCGGGGACCCGGCCGGGGTGTTCGTCGCGAGGTCGGCCGCCATCGTGCGGGCCTTGCTCGTGGCCTCGTCCACCAGGCCCTTGGAGAGCGCTGAGCGGCCGCAGCAGCCGGTGCTGGCCAGCTCGACCTCCCAGCCGGAGCGCTGCAGCAGCCGGATCGCGGCCTGGCCGATGTGCGGCTCGGAGTAGGAGGTGAAGGAGTCGGCCAGGAAGTTCACGGTGCCCTGGGTGGCCTCGGTCGTCGACCGGCGACCCTCGCTGCCGAACCAGCGCACGAGGTTGCGGCGTCGGAACTGCGGCAGCGGGCGCTGGCGGGCGATGCCGAGCACCTTCTCCATCAGGAACCGCAGGACCGGGATCCGGCCGGGGACGTTGGCCAGCGGGCCGAAGAACGAGCCCAGCTTGTTCAGGGTGCGGATGTTGCCGAAGATCCGCGAGCGCAGCGGGACGCCGTGCTCGTCGTGGTAGTGCGAGAGCGTCTCGCTCTTGAGCTTGGCCATGTCGACGCCCAGGGGGCACTCGGACTTGCAGGCCTTGCACATCAGGCAGAGGTCGAGGATCTCGTGGAGCCGCTCACCGCCGAGCGCCGCCTTCGGGTCGGGCTCGGAGAGCGCCTTGACCAGGGCGTTGGCGCGCCCCCGCGTGGCGTGCTCCTCCTCGCGGGTCGCGATGTAGGACGGGCACATCGCCCCGGTGGTGCTCTTGCGGCACAGCCCGATGTTCATGCAGCGGTCGGCCGCCCCGCGCATCCCGCCCACGACCTCGAAGTCGAGGCGGGTGCGGAAGGCTGGTGCCGGCGGCAGGACGGCGTCGCGGAGGTTCTCGGTCATCGCCGGGGCGTCGACGATCTTGCCCGGGTTCATGATGTTCGCCGGGTCGAAGAGGCCCTTGACCTCACGCATCGCCTCGTAGAGGTCGTCGCCGAAGATCTCGCGGTTGAACTCGCTGCGGGCCAGGCCGTCGCCGTGCTCGCTGGAGTTGACCCCGCCGAACTCCTTGACGAGGTCCTTGATCTCCTCCGCCACCCGGCGCATCCGGACCACCTCGTCGGGGCGCGACAGGTCGACGAACGGGCGGATGTGCAGGCAGCCGACGGAGCAGTGGCCGTAGAACCCGGCCTTCATGTCGTTCTCGTCGAGGACCGCGGCGAAGCGGGCGGTGTACTCGGCGAGCCGCTCCGGCGGGACCGCGGTGTCCTCTACGAACGCCAGCGGGCGGTTGGAGCCCTGGCTGGCGGCCATCAGCAGTCCCAAGCTGGACTTGCGCACCTTGAGCAGCGCGGTCTGCTGGGCCGCGGTGACCAGGCGCAGCGTGTGGTAGCCGTGGCCCTTCTCGTCCCAGACCTCGATCAGGTGGTCCAGGCGCGCCAGCACGTCGTCGCGGTCGTCGCCGGTGAAGGAGACGAACAGCAGCGCGGCCGGGTCGCCGACCAGGGACGAGCCGAGGTCGGCGTACTCGATCTTCTGGCGGGAGAGGTCGAGGATCGTCTTGTCCATCAGCTCGACCTGGGCCGGCTCGCAGGACAGCGCGTCCATGGTGGCCTCGATGGCCTTCTGCGTGGTGTCGAAGTGGCCGACGGCGTAGACGGTGTTGCCCGGCTTCGGGACCAGGTCGACCTCGGCGACGGTGGCCGTCACCAGGGTCCCCTCGCAGCCGACCACGAAGGTCGCCAGGTCGAACGGGGTCGCCGGGTCGGCCAGGCGGTCCAGGCGGTAGCCGCAGGCCCGGCGCCAGAACGGCGGCATGCCGTCGGCGATCGCCGTCCGGTTCTCCTCCACGATCCGCGGCAGCTCGCGGTAGAGCGAGCCCTCCAGGGTCGGCATCGAGGCCCGGCGGTGCACCTCGGCCTCGCCGACGGGCTCGAAGCGTGCCGTCGAGCCGTCGGCGAGCACGACGTCGAGCGCGCGGACGTGGTCGATCGTCATCCCGAACCGCAGCGAGCCGCTGCCGGCGGAGTTGTTGCCGATCATCCCGCCGATGGTGGCCCGGTTGCTGGTCGAGGTGTCCGGGCCGAACATCAGCCCGAACGGCGCCGCCGCCCGGTTCAGCTCGTCCTGCACCACGCCGACCTCGACCCGGGCCGTACGACGCTCGGGGTCGAGGTCGAGGATCCGGTTCATGTGCCGCGAGAGGTCCAGCACGATGCCCGCGCCGATCGTCTGCCCGGCCAGGCTGGTGCCGGCACCGCGCGGCGTGACGCGCACGCCGTGCTCGGAGGCGACGCGGACGGCGGCCGCCACGTCGTCGGCGTGGCGGGGGTAGACCACGCCGAGGGGCCGGATCGCGTACATGCTCGCGTCCCGCGAGAACAGGTGCCGGCTGTAGTCGTCGAAGGCGACCTCGCCCTCGACCGCGGCCTCCAGGGCCGCCGCGAAGCCCGGCGGGGCCTCGTCGGGGCCGGCGGTGGTCTCGGGGGGCGCGGTCGTCGTCACGGTCGCTCAGTCCTCCTGCAGCACGGCGAGGGCGGCCTGGACGCCGCCGGGGGTGAACGGGACGCCGGCGAGGCCGAGACCCATCTCCACCCCGCCCAGCGTGCCGACCAGGGACAAGTCCTCGAAGTGGCCGAGGTGACC
>JBBSKO010000188.1:0-5019 GCA_038256225.1 Propionibacteriales bacterium
CAGCACGGCCAGGGCCGCGGCCAGCGCGCCGATCGTCGTCCAGGGCACGTTGTTGACGCTGCCGACCAGCCACCGCAGCGCCAGCTGCACGTCGTAGGTCGCGGAACGGGCGAAGAGGTACTGCACGACCGAGACCATGGCCGCGGCCATCCCGACGCCGACCAGGACCAGGCGGTAGCCGCCGGTGGTGCCGGCCACCCACCGCACGACGACCGAGACGACGACGGCGCCGACGACGGCGAAGACCGAGACGACGCCGTCCCGCAGCCCGAGCACCAGCAGCGCGAGCACGCCGGCGGCGCTGGCGCCCATGCTGACGCCGATCACGTCCGGGCTGGCCAACGGGTTGCGGAGCAGGGTCTGGAACAGCGACCCGGCGCTGCCGAGGGCCAGCCCCACCAGCAGGGCCAGCACGGCCCGCGGGAGCTTGGACTCCATCACGATGAAGGTCGCGACCGGGATCTGCTCGCCGAGCACGATCCGGACGAAGTCGGGGACGGTGACGGTGTAGTCACCGAGGAGCACGCGGACCGCGAACGCGGCGACCAGGGCGGCGACCAGCCCACCGATCACCCGCTGCCGGCGCCGGCGGGGACGGCGGGTGGCCGCCCGCAGGTCGAGGCGTACGGGCGCGTGCTCGCGCACCGGCGCGCGCAGGGTCGGCGCGCTCACAGGCCCATCCGTCCGCGTCGCACCAGCAGCAGGAAGAAGGGGACGCCGACGACCGCGGTCATGATGCCCACCTGCACCTCGCCCGGTGGGAGCACCACCCGGCCGACCGTGTCCGCCAGCAGCACCAGCACCGCGCCGTACCCGGCCGAGAGCGGCAGCAGGAGGCGGTGGTCGGAGCCGGTGACGCCCCGGACCAGGTGCGGGACGACCAGGCCGACGAACGCGATCGGGCCGGCCACCGCGGTGGCGGTGCCGGCGAGGAGCACGATCGCGACGCCGACCAGGACCCGGTCGCGACCGGTGTGGCGCCCCAGGCCCTTGGCGAGGTCGTCGCCGAGGGCCAGCGAGTTGAGGGTCTTGCTGAGCAGCAGGGCCATCGCGATGCCGACCAGGAGCACCGGCGCCACGGTCCCGACCGTGTCCCAGTCGCGGCCGCCGAGGGAGCCGACCTGCCAGCGGCGCATCACGTCGAGCGAGGTCTGGTCGACCATCTGCACCGCGACCGTCCAGCTGCTCGCAGCCGCGGCGAAGGCGGCCCCGGCGACGGTGAGCTTGGCCGGCGTGGCGCCGTCGCGGCCGAGCCCGGCGATGGCGTGCACCATGACCGAGGCGACCGCGGCCCCGACGAACGCGAGCAGCATGTAGGCATGCAGCCCGCCGACGCCGAGGTAGACGATGCCGAGCACGATCGCCAGCGCGGCGCCGGCGTTGACGCCGAGGATGCCGGGGTCGGCGAGCGGGTTGCGGGTCAGCCCCTGCATCGCGGCGCCGGCCAGCCCGAGGGCCGTGCCGACCAGGACGCCGAGCACGGTGCGTACCGCCCGCGACTCCAGCACGACCCGATCGGGACCCGCCTCGAGCACCGCCAGCGGCGAGACGCCGCGCGCGCCGACGAGGACGGAGGCGACCGCGGCGAGCAGCAGCACCACGAGCAGCACCGCGCCCGCGCGCGCCGGCCCGGCCGCGGGGCGCGCCCGCGGCCGGTCCAGCAGCTCCGGTGAGCTCACCGCCATCGTCTCGTCCTCGGGGCCTGCCGGGTCAGGAGCCGTCGCCCTCGACGGCGGCGGCAACGTTCGGCACGTAGTCCTCGAGCGCCGAGGGCAGCGACAGCGGCGACGGGGCCGAGAAGCCGATGGCCTCGGTCAGGTCGACCGCGGCGTACCAGCGGTTGTCGGCGATGGCGGGGATCTGGCGGGTCAGCGGGTTGCTGGCCAGATCCTCGACCTCCTCCTCGGAGGTGGCGTAGGTCAGGAAGACGTCCGCGTCGAGCTCGGCGGCCCGCTCGGAGGAGACGTTGAAGAGGAACTGGCCCTCCTCGCTGTTCTCCTCGACGAACTCGGTGTTGACCATGCCCAGCTCGGCGAGCAGCCGCGGCCGGTTGTCCTCGGGCGTGTAGACGTAGAAGGAGGAGTTGTCACCGGCGTTGGGGCCACCGAAGACGAACGAGGCACCCTCGAGCTGGGGGTGCTCCTCGGCCGTGGCGGCGAACAGCTCCTCGGTCTCGGCCTGGACCTGGTCGGCCAGCTCGGTGCGACCCAGGGCCCGCCCGACGAGGTCGAGCGACTGCTGCCAGGTGGTCGTGTAGGGCGCCTCGGGGTAGGCCACGACGGGGATGCCGGCCTCGGTGAGCTGGTCGTACTCCTCCTGGGTCATGCCCGAGGCGGTCGCGGTGACCAGGTCGGGCTCGAGGCGCACGATCTTGTCGACCGGCACGCCGTCGGTCTCGTCGAGACGGACGGGCTGCTCGGCGCCGTCGATCTCGGCCAGGGCCTCGTCGAAGAAGTCCGAGGAGTCGTTCTCGTTGCCGGCGTAGGTGATCTTGGCGGCGCCGACCGGGACCACGCCCAGCGACAGCGGGAAGTCGGCCTCGGCGTAGCCGACGGAGACGACGCGGGTCGGCTCCTCCTCGATGGTGGCCTCGCCCAGCGCGTGCTCGATGGTGACCGGGAAGGCGTCGGCGTCGACCTCGCTGGTCGGCTCGACCGCCTCGGTCGCGGCCTCGTCGGACGGGCCGGTGCTGCAGGCGGTCAGGGTCGTCAGCGCCAGGGTGGCGGCGGCCAGGCCGGTCAGGCGGTGCAGTGGGCGCACGGTCAAGCTCCTCGGTTCGTCGGATACCGAGGTAAGGCTAACCTAACTTGTAGGCCGGGAAGGCCGGGGTGACCCAGGTCTCAGATCCGGGTCCGGTGGAAGCCCTGGAAGGACCGCGAGGGCGTCGGGCCGCGCTGGCCCTGGTAGCGCGAGCCGCGGCGCGCGGAGCCGTACGGGTGCTCGGAGGCCGAGGAGAGCCGGAAGAAGCAGAACTGGCCGATCTTCATGCCGGGGTAGAGCTTGATCGGCAGCGTCGCCACGTTGGCCAGCTCCAGGGTCACGTGGCCGGAGAAGCCCGGGTCGACGAAGCCCGCGGTGGCGTGGGTGAGCAGCCCGAGACGGCCGAGCGAGGACTTGCCCTCGACGCGGGCGGCGACGTCGTCGGGCAGCGTCACGACCTCGTAGGTGGAGCCGAGGACGAACTCGCCCGGGTGCAGGATGAAGGCGTCGTCGCCCTCGGGCTCCACGATCCGGGTCAGGTCGGACTGGTCCGCCGCCGGGTCGATGTGCGGGTACTTGTGGTTCTCGAAGACCCGGAAGTAGCGGTCGAGGCGCACGTCGATCGACGACGGCTGCAGCATCTCGGGGTCCCAGGGCTCCATCGCCACCCGGCCCGCGTCGATCTCGGCCAGGATGTCGCGGTCGCTGAGCAGCACGACCGCACCCTACTGCCGCCGTCGCCACCGTCACCTCGAGGCGCCGCGAGCGTCATCTCGGCTGTCCGGGAGCGTCATCTCGGCGGGGTCTTGGCAGGATGCGGCCGTGAGCACCACTGCGTACCGCCGCTTCGTCGCCCTCGGCGACTCCTTCACCGAGGGCGTCGGGGACCCCGACCCCACCCGCCCGAACGGCCTGCGGGGATGGGCGGACCGGGTCGCCGAGGTCCTCGCCGCCCGTGCCGACGAGGCCGGCCACGACTTCGGGTACGCCAACCTGGCCATCCGCGGCCGCAAGCTGCACGGCATCCTCGACGAGCAGCTCGCGCCCGCGCTGGCGCTCGAGCCGGACGTCGTGACGATCTATGCCGGCGCCAACGACATCCTGCGGCCGCGGGTCGACCTCGACGCGATGGTCCACCGCTACGACGAGGCGATCGGCCGACTGGCCGGGACCGGCGCCCGAGTGCTGGTCTTCACCGCCTTCGACCCGGGCGGCTCGGCGATCTACCGCGCCGTACGGGGGCGCTTCGCGCTCTACAACGAGCTGGTCCGTGCGGCGGCGGACCACCACGGCGCCGGGGTCGTCGACTTCTGGCGGCTGCGCGAGTACCGGGACTGGGGGTTCTGGGACGAGGACCGGATGCACATGGGTCCGGCCGGCCACCTGCGGATGGCCACCGAGGTGCTCGCCGCCCTCGGCGTCGCGCACGACCTGCCGCCCGCCGTGCCGCGTGCCGTCGACGCGCCCGACGCCCGGCAACGGCTCCGGGAGAACGCCGCCTGGACCCGCGAGTCGGCCCTGCCGTGGGTGCACCGGCGCCTGACCGGCCGGTCCTCGGGCGACGGACTGGCCCCCCGGTACCCCGTCCTCGGGCGGCCGGTCTCCCCCGGCGGGGCGTGAGCCGCCCGACATCGTCTATCCTCGGTCGCGACCGGTCCGCCGGTCGAGTGCGGACGTAGCTCAGTTGGTAGAGCGCGACCTTCCCAAGGTCGATGTCGCGAGTTCGAGTCTCGTCGTCCGCTCCACTCCCCCGGGACCTCGTCCCCTCGGCCCCTAGGCTCCTCCCGTGTCGTTCTCCGGTTTCCCCGTCGCCGCGCTCGACTTCTACGACGACCTCGAGATGGACAACACCCGGTCGTTCTGGGAGGCCCACCGGGCGACCTACGAGGAGTCGGTGAGGACCCCGATGACCGCGCTGATCGAGGAGCTCGCGCCCGAGTTCGCCACCGAGGGCCGGCCCGCGAAGGTCTTCCGGCCGTACCGCGACGTGCGCTTCAGCAAGGACAAGACGCCCTACAAGACCCACCAGGGCGGCTTCGTCCCGGCCGGCCCGTCGTGGGGCTTCTACGTCGAGCTCGGCCCCCGCGGGGTCCGTGCCGGCGCCGGGATCTACGAGGCCTCCGGCGAGCGGCTCGCGGCCCTCCGGGCGGCGATGGCCGACGACCGCACCGGCCCGGCGCTGCGACGCACGCTGACCACCCTGGAGGAGGCCGGCTTCGAGGTCGGCGGGGAGCGGTTGAAGACCTCGCCGCGCGGCTACCCGGCCGACCACCCGCGGATCGAGCTGCTGCGCCACAAGACGATCGTGGTCGGGCGCGA
>JBBSKO010000189.1:0-4998 GCA_038256225.1 Propionibacteriales bacterium
GCGGCCGGTGATGCCGAGGTCCATGAGATGCCTTCCTGCGGGGGTACGTCGGAGCGCCGACGCTACGGGCCCCTTCGGGGTGGCCTTGCGCGCCGCAACCGTCATCTCGACTGTCCGCAACCGTCATCTCGGCTGTCCGCGGGCGTCATCTCGGCTAGCCGGTGACGTGGTGGACGAAGCACCAGCGCCACTGCTCGCCGGCCTCCGCCGACTGCATCACCGGGTGCGCGCTCTCGTGGAAGTGCGCGGTGGCGTGGCGGTGGGGGGAGGAGTCGCAGCAGCCGATGTGGCCGCAGGTCAGGCAGACCCGCAGCGCCACCCAGCGCTCGTCCGGGTGGCAGTCGTCGCAGGCCAGGTCGGCGGCGGTGGCCACCGCGGGTGAGGCCGCGAGGTGAGCGCAGGACCCGGAGCCCGTCCCGGCGAAGGCGGCCGCGCGCTCCTCGTCCCGGGTCTCCTGGGCGACGTCGAGCATCGACTCCTCGACGTCCAGCATCGCCAGCACCTCGCTGACGACGCCGGAGGGGACCGTGCCGGACGAGCGGACCTCCAGCACCCGGCGCCGCTCGGCGTCGATCATCGCCAGCCGCAGCCGGGAGTAGAGCTCGCTCGGGCTCTCCTCGTCGGCGGTGGTGTTGAGGCGCTCCCAGGCCGCGAAGTTGCGCCGCTCGATCCGGTCCCTGACCGCGTCGACGACCCCGTGCGGGTTGTCGCGCAGCACCTCGGTCTCGGCCTCCTTCAGCGCCGCGAAGCCGGCCTTCGAGGCCTGCTGCAGCAGGGAGGCCCGGGCGAGCGCGTCCTCCAGCGGATCCGCGACGGGGACGTCGAGGTGCCGCACGAACCACGGCAGCGACAGCCCCTGGATCAGCAGGGTGCCGGCCACGACGGTGAAGGCGATCAGCAGCAGCACCTCGCGGTGCTCGGTGTCCTCGGGGATGACGAAGGCGGCCGCCAGGGTGACCACGCCGCGCATCCCGGCCCAGCCGAGCAGGAACGTCGAGGCCCACCCGGGCTTGTGGCCCGTCGCCGAGTCGGCCCCGGGGCGCACCAGCAGGTAGCGGGCCGGGAAGACCCACAGCAGCCGCAGCAGGATCACCGCGAGCAGCGTCAGCAGGCACACCGCCACGATCCGGCCCAGCGGCAGCGCGCTCTGCTGGACGTCGTCGAGGATCCAGCGCAGCTGCAGGCCGATCAGCAGGAAGACGACGTTCTCCAGCACGAAGGCGACCGAGCGCCAGTTGGTGCGCTCGGCGATCCGGGACTGCGCGGTCTGGAGCACCGGCGCCTGGTGACCCAGCAGGAGCCCGGCGACCACGACGGCCAGCACGCCCGAGGCGTGCAGTTCCTCGGCGACGACGTAGGCCGTGAACGGCACCACGAACGAGATGGCGGTGTCCATCGCCGGGTCCGTGACGTGGCGCCGCACCCGGGCGACCAGCAGGAACAGCAGCCCGCCGACCAGCACGCCGCCGCCGGCCGCGACCAGGAAGTCCAGGCCCACGTCGACCGCGGTGACCGAGACGCCCGCCGCCGCGATCGCGGTACGCAGGGCGACCAGGGCCGTGGCGTCGTTGAGCAGCGACTCGCCCTCGAGGATCGTCAGCACCCGCCGCGGCAGCCCCACCCGGCGCCCGATCGCCAGCGCGGCCACCGCGTCCGGCGGGGCCACGACCGCCCCGATCGCCAGCGCCGCGGGCCAGGCGATGCCGGGGACGACGGTGTGCACGAGCGCACCGATCCCGACGGTGGTGAAGACGACCAGGCCGACCGAGAGCAGCAGGATCGGCCTCCGGTTGGCGTTGAACTCGACCAACGACGTCGAGATCGCCCCGGCGTAGAGCAGCGGCGGCAGCAGCCCGATCAGCACCACGTCGGGCTCGAGGCGCACCTCGGGGAGCCCCGGCAGGTACGACGCCGCGGCCCCGACCACGACCAGCACGAACGGCGCCGGGACGCCGATCCGCTCGGCCACCCCGGTCACCACCAGGACGCCGACCGCCAGGCCGATCAGGAACAGCGCGATCTCCACGACGACATCATCGTCTTCGGGCGTCCCGGCATTCCCGGAGCGCGGGGCGTACGCCGTCCCCGGGGTCCTCAGTCCCTGGTGGCCAGCGCGCGCACCCGCTCGTCCAGCGCCCGCCGGTCCGCGCGCCCGACGCGCACCTCGACGACCTCGATCCCGCCGTTGGGCGAGGCCAGGGCCTGCTCCAGCTCGGGCAGGCTCTCGACGCGCCAGTGCGGGGTGCGCGTCGCGGCGCAGAGCGCGGCGAGGTCGACACCGTGCGGGGTGCCGAAGAGCCGCTCGAAGACGGCGGCGTGGTCCGGTCCGCCCTGCTCGAGGGTGGCGAAGATCGAGCCGCCGTCGTCGTTGACGACCACCAGCTGCAGGTCGGGGCGCGGCTCGTCGGGGCCGAGGACCAGCCCGTTGCTGTCGTGCAGGAAGGTCACGTCGCCCATCAGGGCCAGTGCCCGGGTCGTCGCGGGGCGGCCCAGCGCGGAGCCGATCGCCGAGGACACCACGCCGTCGATGCCGGCCAGGCCGCGGTTGGCCACGACCATCCGGCGGTCGCCCACGGCGTACGGCGCGACCATCAGGTCCAGGTCGCGCACCGGGTTCGACGCCCCCACGTGCAGCAGCCCCCCGGGCGGCACGGCCCGGCTCACCGCCCCGGCCACCTCCCACGGCGTCAGGGCCGGCTCGGCGGCCAGCAGCGCGTCCAGGCGGCGCGAGACGTCCCGGTCGGCGGTGCGCCAGCGCTCCAGCCAGGCCGGGTCGTCGGCACCGTCGGTCCCGGGACGGCCGCCCTCGCAGCGGCGGTCCACGGCGTACGGGCGCGCCGGCCAGACGCCGCGGGCCCCGACGTCCACCACCTCGACGTCGGCGCGCGCCAGCAGCTGCTGGACCGGGCGCGACAGCGTCGGGTGCCCGGCGACGACCACCCGCTCGACCTCCGCGGCCAGCGACGTGGCGAGCAGCAGCCGGTAGCAGCGCAGCGCGTGCGTGCCGGTGCGCGAGCCGCTGGACGGCTCGGCCAGCAGCGGCCAGCCGGCCTGCTCGGCGAGGGTCCGCGCCGGCGGCCCGGCGTCGTCCCCGGCGACGACCACGGTCCGGGGGCCGAGCGGCAGGACGTCGCTGACCTCGCCCCAGGGACGACGGGCCCGCCCGGGCGCGACCACGGCCGGGCCGGGCACCCAGCGGTCCTCGGGCACCAGCGGGTCGTCGAGCTGCACGTTCAGGTGCACCACGGCGTACGGGTCCGACGTGGCGGGCCAGACGGCGTCGGCGTCGGGGGCGGTGTCCGCGGCGAGGTCGTGGGTCGGCACCAGCCGCCCGAACACCCCGACCTGGTCGGTGGTCTGGTTCGCGCCGGTCCCCCGCAGGCGCGCCGGCCGGTCGGCGGTCAGCACGACGAGCGGCACGCCGGCGTGCGCGGCCTCGAGCACGGCCGGGTGCAGGTTGGCCACGGCGGTGCCGGAGGTGCACACCACGGCTGCGCGCGCGCCGACCCGGGTCATCCCGAGCGCGCTGAACGCGGCCGAGCGCTCGTCGACCCGGGTGTGCAGGCGCAGCAGGCCGGCGGCGGCCGCGTCGTGCACGGCGAAGGACAGCGGGGCGTTGCGGGAGCCGGGCGCGAGCACGACCTCGGTGACCCCGTGGGTCACCAGCGCGGTGACGACGTCGCGGGCCAGCCGGGTGGAGGGGCTCATGCGTCCCGATCCTGCCCGAGCGGCCCCACGTCCGCACCGGCGCCGGCGAGGTACGCCCGCACGTCGGCGAGCCGCTGCTCCCAGTGCCGCACCCGGTCGGGGTCCGCCCGGGCGGCCTCCAGCGCCGCGACGTCGACCACCGGGCGGACGACCGGCAGCGCCCCGTCGACCGGCAGCAGCGGGTCCACGACGACGTCGCGCTCCAGCAGCTGCACGGTGGCCAGGCCGCAGGCGTGCGGCAGCTCGGGCAGGGCGGCCGCGAGGGCGACGCCCGCGGCGATGCCGACGGACGACTCCAGCGCCGAGGAGACGACCACCGGGAGACCGATGTCCTCGGCGATCCGCAGGCAGGCCCGCACCCCGCCGAGCGGCTGGACCTTCAGCACGGCGACGTCGGCGGCCTCCAGGTCGCGGACCCGGTACGGGTCGACCGCGCGGCGGATCGACTCGTCGGCGGCGACCCGCACGTCGACGCGGCGCCGGACCGCGGCGAGGTCCTCGACGCTCGCGCAGGGCTGCTCGACGTACTCCAGCCCGCCGGACGCACGGTCGAGACGCCGGACGGCGAGCACCGCGTCGTCGACCGACCAGGCGCCGTTGGCGTCGACCCGGACCTGCCCGCCGGGCCCGTCCACCTCCAGCGCGGCCCGCACCGCCTCGACCCGCGCCTCGTCGTCGGCCAGGGACTGCCCGGGCTCGGCCACCTTCACCTTGGCCGTGCGGCAGCCACCGGCGCGCACGATCGCGTACGCCTGCTCCGGCCCGACCGCCGGCACGGTCACGTTGACCGGGACCCGGTCGCGCACCGGCGCGGGCCAGTCGCCGTCGGCGGCCTCCTGCGCCGCGCGCAGCCAGGCGGCGGCCTCGGCGGGGGCATACTCCAGGAAGGGGCTCCACTCCCCCCAGCCGGCCGCGCCCTCCAGCAGCACGCCCTCCCGGACGGTGATGCCGCGGAAGCGGACCCGCATCGGCACCGAGAACACCCTCATCGCCCGCTCCCCTGCTCCTTGGCCTGCTCCTCGGCCGGCTCCTCGGCCTGCTTGTCGGCCCTCTCCTCGACCACCCGGCGGACGGCCAGCCGGTCGGTCTTGCCGTTGGCCAGCTGCGGCACCTCGTCGACCTCCACCACCGCGCGCGGTGCCCAGGCCCGCGGGTGCACGTCCGCGACCCAGTCCCGCGCCTGCTCCAGCGTCAGCCGACCGGCGACCACGGCCACCACCCGCCGGCCCCACTCCGGGTCGTCGACACCGACGACCTCCGCCCCGCGCACGTCCGGGTGGGCGCGGAGCC
>JBBSKO010000190.1:0-4996 GCA_038256225.1 Propionibacteriales bacterium
CCGTCGTCGATCAGGTTGAAGGAGTACTTCAGCATCCGCTGGGCGGTGGGCGACTTGCCGTTGACCAGCCGGCCCCACTCCAGGGCGGTGGCCTCGAGCTCGGCGTGCGGGACGGCCTTGTTGACGGTGCCCATCTCGACGCCCTCCGCGGCGGTGTAGGTCTGGCCGAGGAAGAAGATCTCGCGGGCCCGCTTCTGCCCGACCTGGCGGGCCAGGTACGCCGAGCCGAACCCGCCGTCGAAGGACCCGACGTCGGCGTCGGTCTGCTTGAACCGCGCCTCCTCGGCGCTGGCCAGGGTCAGGTCGCAGACGACGTGCAGGCTGTGACCGCCGCCGGCCGCCCAGCCGGGGACGACCGCGATGACGACCTTGGGCATGAAGCGGATCAGCCGCTGGCACTCCAGGATGTGCAGCCGCCCGAGGCGGGCCTTGTCGACGGTCTCGGCGGTCTCGCCCTCGGCGTACTGGTAGCCGGCGCGACCCCGGATCCGCTGGTCGCCGCCGGTGCAGAACGACCACTTGCCGTTCTTCTCGCTCGGCCCGTTGCCGGTCAGCAGCACGCAGCCCACGTCGCTGGCCGTGCGCGCGTGCTCGAGCACGCGCAGCAGCTCGTCGACGGTGTGCGGACGGAACGCGTTGAGGATGTCGGGGCGGTCGAAGGCGATCCGTACGGTCCCGTGCGCGCGGGCCCGGTGGTAGGTCAGGTCCGTGAGGTCCTCGAACCCGGGGACCTCCTGCCACGCCTCGGGGTCGAAGATCCCGGACACTCCCTCGATCGCGCTCATGGGCGGCACGCTAGTCGGTGACGCACGGAGCACCGGGGCCGGCCGGGACGTTGGACGCGGCATGCCACTCGAGGGCGAGTAGGAGCCGAGTCCGGAGAAGTGGGTGCGCGACCAGGTCGCCACCTACGGGGCACCGGGGGCCGGGAGGCCACCACGCTGCCCGGCCGCCCGGCGTGGCCGATCATGGTGATCACCTCGCGGGGCGCCCGGTCGGGCAGGCTGCGCAAGAACCCGGAGGTCGACCTGCAGGACGGTCCCGAGCCGCACACGTACCGTGCCCGGATCGTCGAGGGCGAGAAGCGCGCTGCCTGGTGGGAGCGCGCGACGGCGGTCTTCTCGCCGTACCTGGAGTACCAGGAGAAGACCGACCGGGAGATCCCGGTGTTCGTGCTCGAGCGCGTCTGACGCGCACCACTGCTGCCCCACAGGCCCCAGGAATCCCCGCTCAGGCGGGTGTTTCCCGACTCCGCGCGCCCTGCAAGGGACAACAACCCGGGAGATCCCCGCCCAGGCGGGGATTCCTGGGGCAGGTGGGTCAGCTGGTGCTGATCGTCACGGCGAGCCCGGCGAGGTGGCCGAGGCGGGCGAGCTCGGAGTCCAGGAACTCCGGGCCGCCGCGGCGGGCGATCACGACGATCTCGTTGCCGTCCAGGCGGGCGGCGGCGAAGAGGGTGTCCTCGTCGCCGGGCACCTCGAGGCGGCCGGAGCGCTCCAGCTCGACGAAGGCGAAGTGGTCGGGGGCCGCGCCGGTGCGGTGCAGGGCGCCGCGGGAGCGGTGCAGGCGCATCGCCCAGTCGGCGCGGAAGGTGCCGGGCAGGACGTCGATCAGCGCGTCCCGGGCCCGCGGCGGGTCGTCGCTGAGCTGCTCGACGGCCTCGAGGTCGAGGAAGAGGTTGCCGCCGGGGGCGTAGTGGCTGATCCAGATCACCTCGACGCCCTCGAGGTTGCTGCAGACCGAGACCACGGAGTCCGGCATCGAGCCGGGCGCCATCTCGAGCAGCACGTCGTCGACCGCGCGGCCGTCGTGACGCTTCTCGACGATCTCGATGGCGCCGATGTCGCCGCCGGCCTCACCGATCGCGGTCGCCAGTCGTCCCAACGACCCCGGGACGTCGGGCAGCTCGACACGCATCAGGTAGGGCACGCGCGGCACCCTAACGGGCCCGCGTTGCGCGCCCGTTTCGGCACCCAGGGGCCGGTCAGCCGCCTGCCGATACGTCGGGCGGCACGTCGGGCCCGGCCCCGCCGAGGCGCTGCCGCAGACCGGTGGCCCGGACGGCACGTCGCCCGATCGCGGCGCGCACCTCGGCCTCCGCGCCGACCACGACGACACGACCCCGGGCACGGGTGACCGCGGTGTAGAACAGCTCGCGGGTCAGCAGCCTCGAACGGGCCGGGGGCAGCACGACCAGCACCTCGTCGGCCTGGCTGCCCTGGCTCTTGTGGATGGTCAGCGCGTGCATCGTCTCGACCTGGCCGAGCCGGCTGGGCGCGAGGTCCAGGGCCTGCGGGACCGCGGCGACACGGGCGCGCAGCCCCCGGACGGGGTCGCGGACCACGACGCCTGCGTCGCCGTTGTGGACGCCGAGCCCGTAGTCGTTGGCGGTCACCAGGACGGGCCGGCCGGCGTACCAGGTCGCCCAGACCGGCTCCCCGGTCTCCTCGGCCACCCACCGCTCGACCAGGCGGTTCCAGTCGCGCACCCCGGCCGAGCCCTCGCGGTGCGCGCAGAGCAGCCGCTGCTGGTCGAGCAGCAGCAGCGCGGCCTCCGCCTCACCGGCCGCGGCGGCCCGGACCAGCTCCAACGCCCGGGGCAGCACCAGCTCGCGCACCGCCGGGACCGGGTCGGGGTCCTCGACCAGGCGGAGGTGCTCGTCGCCGGACCGCAGGAGGTCCAGCGCCCGGTCGGCGTCGCCGTCGCGGACCGCGGTCGCCAGCTCGCCGATGGCGTCGCCGTAGCGGTGGGAGGTGCGCAGGGCCGCCACCGCGAGGTGCTCGTGGCGGGCCAGCCCGGCGACGAGGTCGGCCAGCACCGCGCCGGCCTCGACGGACGTCAGCTGGTCGGGGTCGCCGACCAGGATCAGCCGGGTCGTGGGGCGCACGGCCTCGAGCAGGCGGGCGGTGAGGGTCAGCGACACCATCGAGGTCTCGTCGACCACCACCACGTCGTGCGGGAGACGGTCGCCGCGGTGGTGGCGGAACCGGGTCGAGCTGCGCGGGTTGCTGCCCAGCAGCCGGTGCAGGGTCACCGCCTGCGGCCGTCCGACCCGCTCCTGGTCCACCGCGGGTAGTCCGGCCAGCTCCTCCTCCACCGCCTGCTGCAGGCGTGCCGCGGCCTTGCCGGTGGGGGCGGCCAGGGCGACCCGCGGGCGGGGCCGACCGGCGACCTCGGCCTGTTCGGCCAGCAGCGCCAGGAGGGCCGCCACGGTCGTGGTCTTGCCGGTGCCGGGTCCCCCGGTCAGCACGGTGGTCCGCTGGGTCAGGGCCGTGCGCGCGGCGGCGCGCTGCTCGTCGTACCCGGGCAGGTGGAAGACCCGGTCGAGCCCGGTCTCCAGCGCGGCCCGCTCGACGTCGGTCGGCGCGTCCAGCGGGGGTCGGGCCAGCAGGTCGTCGCAGACCTGCTGCTCCTCGCGCCAGTAGCGGTCGAGGTAGAGCAGCCGGTCCTCCAGCAGCCGCAGCACGGTGGCGCCGCCCTCGGACGGCCGGGTCAGCGCGCTGGCCCGTACGGCGGCGTACCAGGCCGCCGGCTCGGGCCAGGGCAGCACGGCGGCCGGGTCCGCCTCCGCGTCCGGCTCCGCGGCCGCGGCCGCGGGGTCGTCGGGGACCTCGGTCCACAGCACCACCTCGTCGGCGACGGTGTGCAGGTCGACGCAGACCGAGCCCCCGCGGACGGCGCGAACGGCCAGCGCGAGAGCCAGCGCGGCCTGCTCGTCGCGCTCGCCGAGGGAGGCGCACAGCCGCTGGGCGACGTGCACGTCGACCGCCTCGAGCACCCCGGCCTCGTTGAAGGTGCGCAGCAGCCCGGTCGCGCCGCGGGCGCGCCGGTGGTCCCAGGCCTCGTCACCAGCGGCGGTCGTGGGTGCGGTGGTCACGTCGGTCCCCGTCCGTCGAGCAGGTCGGAGAGCGCCAGGACCAAGGCGGTCGGCGGTCGCCAGGAGAAGACGCCCGCGGGATGGCCGTCGCTCAGCGGGGTGTCGGCCCCGGCCATGCCGCGCAGGTAGAGGTAGAGCAGGCCGCCGAGGTGGCGGTCGGGGTCGTACCCGGGCTGGCGCCAGCGCAGGAACCGGTGCAGCACCGCGGTGTAGAGCAGCGCCTGGAGCGGGTAGTCGGAGTGCAGCATCGCCGCCGTGACCCGGTCCGGGGCGTAGTCGGCGGTGGTCAGCGGCTGCTCGGGGTCGCCGAGGCGGTTGGTCTTGTAGTCGACGACGACGTAGCGCGGCTCGCTCTCGCCGTCCGTGCGCAGGCGAAGCACGACGTCGATCGAGCCCGACAGGTAGCCCCGCAGGGGCTGGTCGCCGAGCCCGGGGGCGAGCAGCCGGTCGGCGTACGGCGCGACCGGGTCGTCGGGAGCGAGGTGGGTGCGCAGCAGCCGGCCGACGTCGGCCAGCACGGCCTCCGCCCCCGCACCGCCGGTCGACACCAGGTCGCCGCCGCCCAGCGGCAGCTCGAAGTCCAGCTCGCAGAGCCGGTCGGCCAGCGCGATCGAGCGCAGGGTCCGCCCGGGGGCGAGCGGTCCGAGCGGGGTGTCGTGGAGGGGGACGAGCGCCACGGCCAGCGCGGCCGGCGCGACCTCGACCGGCCACCAGGCGGCGTGCTCGCGCACCCGCGCCTCGAGCTCCTCGGCGAGGTCGGGCGCGTCGGGGTCGGCGTCCTCCAGCACCGCGTGGACCAGGGAGCCGAACGCGGCCCCCGACGGCAGGTCCGCCATCGGCGAGGCGACCACCACCGGCCCGTCGGCCGGCCCGTCGGCCGGGTCGTCCGTGCCGGGCCGTGGCGCGTCCGCGGTCGCCAGCAGGTCGTCGGCCTCGTCGTCGAGCACACCGACCTCGGGCTCGCTGGTCGCGCCGCGGGCCTCCTCGGCCGCGCGGACGAGCCCGGAGTACGACGTGCGCCGCCACCCGGTGTCGATCGGGCGGGTGAAGCGCCGCACCCCGAGCCGGCCGACGTCGGTGGGCAGCGGCACGGCCGGCGGCGCGGCGACCAGGGACTGC
>JBBSKO010000191.1:0-4943 GCA_038256225.1 Propionibacteriales bacterium
CCGGTCATGTACTGCGCGGCACCGCCGGTCGCCGGCGGGAAGCCGATGCCCATGATCGAGCCGATGTTGGCGGCGGCCGCCGAGGTGACGACACCCTCCTCGAAGCACGTTGCGGTCTCGAGCGCCTCGGCGAAGAGCATCCGCTGCTGGACGTCGACCAGCGGGATCTGCTGCTCGGCCACCGGGAACTCCTGCGCCAGCCCGGGCCACAGGCCCGTACGACGGCCGTCGGCGTAGTCGTAGAAACCGGCCCCCTTGAGTCGCGAGGGCCTCTCGAGCTCGATCATCCGACGGACCACGGCCTGGCCGGGGTGCTCGACGGCGGCGCGACCCTCGGCCTCGTCCGCGTCGCGGGTGGCCTTCTCGATCTTGGCCATCAGGTCCATGTTGAGCTCGTCGGAGAGCTGCAGCGTCCCGACGGGGTAGCCGGCCTGGGTCGCGGCGCGCTCGAGGCTGCGCGGGTGCACGCCCTCGGCCAGCATCGCCAGGCCCTCGGTGACCATCGTGCCGATCACGCGCGAGGTGTAGAAACCGCGGCTGTCGTTGACCACGATCGGGGTCTTCTTGATCAGCTGCACGACGTCGTAGGCCTTGGCCAGGGCGTCGTCGGTGGTCTTCTCGCCGCGGATGATCTCGACCAGCGGCATCTTGTCGACCGGGGAGAAGAAGTGCAGCCCGATGAAGTCGGCCGGGCGGTCGACGCCCTCGGCGAGGCCGGTGATCGGCAGGGTCGAGGTGTTCGAGCACAGCAGCGCGTCGGCGTCGACGTGCGGGGCGACCTCGGCGAAGACCTTCGCCTTCAACGACGGGTCCTCGAAGACGGCCTCGATGACCAGGTCGCAGCCGGCGAGGTCGGCGGGGTCCTCGGTGGCGGTGATCCGGCCGAGCAGCTCGGCCTTCTTCTCCTCCGTCGAGCGGCCCTTCGCGATCGCCTTGTCGAGCAGGCCCTCGGAGTAGGCCTTGCCCTTGTCGGCGTTGGCCACCGCGACGTCCTTGAGCACGACCTCGAGCCCGGCGCGGGCGCAGGAGTAGGCGATCCCGGCGCCCATCATCCCGGCGCCGAGGACACCGACCTTGGTCGGCCTCCACGGGGCGATGCCCTGCGGGCGCAGCGAGCCGGAGCCGATGGCCTGGAGGTCGAAGAAGAACGCCTGGATCATGTTCTTGGAGTTCTGGCCGGTGATCAGCGACGTCAGGTAGCGCGACTCGATCCGCGAGGCGGTGTCGAAGTCGACCTGCGCCCCCTCGACGGCCGCCGAGAGGATGGCGCGCTGGGCCGGGTAGACCGCGCCCTTGGTCTGCTGGCGCAGCAGGGCCGGGAAGGCCGGCAGGAACTGCGCGAGCGCGGGGGTGCGCGGGGTGCCGCCGGGCATCTTGTAGCCCTTGACGTCCCAGGGGTTGGCGGCCTGGTCGGGGTGGGCGGCGATCCACGCCCGCGCCGCCGGCAGCAGCTCCTCGCGGGTCGCGACCAGCTCGTCGACGAGACCCTTCTCGAGGGCCTGGGCCGGCTTGAAGCGGGCGCCCTGCAGCAGGACCTCCATCAGGCCGGTCTGCAGCCCGAGCATCCGCACGACCCGGGTGACGCCGCCGCCGCCGGGCAGCAGCCCGAGCGTGGCCTCGGGCAGGCCGAGCTGGGTGGCGGGGTGGTCGAGGGCGATCCGGTGGTTGCAGGCCAGGGCGATCTCGAGCCCGCCGCCGAGCGCGGCGCCGTTGATCGCGGCCACGACCGGGCGGGGGAAGGTCTCGAGGCGGCGCAGGGACGCCTTGACGTCCTCGGCCGTCGCGAACACCCGGGGCGCGTCGTCACGGGTGGTGGTGACCATCTGCTTGAGGTCGCCGCCGGCGAAGAAGGTCTTCTTCGCGCTGGTCACGACCACGCCGGTGATGCTGTCGCCGTCGGCGGCCAGCTCGTCGTGCAGCCGGGCGACGGCCGCGGCCATCGAGTGGCGGTAGAGGTCGTTCATCGTGTTGGCGGACTGGTCGGGGTCGTCGAGGGTCAGGGTGACGATCCCGTCGGCGTCGCGCTCGTAGCGCACGGCGGTGCGGGTCTGCTCGGTGGTGCTGGTGCTCACGGGGAGTCCTTCGGGGTCTGCGGGACGGGGTGCGGGCGGCGGCGGGCCGCGGTCAGACGCGCTCGACGATGGTGGCGATGCCCATGCCGCCGCCGACGCAGAGCGTGGCCAGGCCGCGGCGCAGGTCGCGCCGCTCGAGCTCGTCGACCAGGGTGCCGAGGATCATCGCGCCGGTGGCACCCAGCGGGTGGCCCATGGCGATCGCGCCGCCGTTGACGTTGGTGATCTCGTGCGAGATGTCGAGGTCCTGCATGAAGCGCATCGCCACCGCGGCGAAGGCCTCGTTGATCTCGAACAGGTCGATGTCGCCGACCTCGAGACCGGCCTTGGCCAGCGCCTTGCGGGCCGCCGGGGCCGGGCCGGTGAGCATGATCGTCGGGTCGGCCCCGGAGACGGCGGCCGAGATGATCCGCGCCCGGGGGGTCAGCCCGAGGTCGGTGCCGACCTGCTCGGAGCCGATGGCCACGATCGCGGACCCGTCGACGATGCCCGAGGAGTTGCCGGCGTGGTGGACGTGGTCGATCGTCTCGACCCAGTGGTACTTCTCCAGGGCCACGTCGTCGAAGCCGGCGTCCTTGCCGATCCCGGCGAAGGACGGCTTGAGGCCGGCGAGGCTCTCCGGGCTGGTGTCGGGGCGGACCATCTCGTCGTGCTCGAGCACGGTGAGGCCGTTGCGGTCCTTGACCGGCACGACGGAGCCGGCGAAGTAGCCGTTGGCCCAGGCCTTCGCGGCGCGGTGGTGCGACTCCGCGGCGTAGGCGTCGACGTCGTCGCGGGACCAGCCACCGAGGGTGGCGATCAGGTCGGCACCGATGCCCTGCGGCACGAAACCGGTGGTCAGCGCGGTGGCCGGGTCCATCGCCCAGGCGCCGCCGTCGGAGCCCATCGGCACCCGGCTCATCGACTCGACGCCGCCGGCGAGGATCAGGTCCTCGAACCCGCTGCGCACGCGCTGCGCGGCCTGGTTGACGGCCTCGAGCCCCGAGGCGCAGAAGCGGTTCAGCTGCACGCCCGCGACGGTGTCGGGGTAGCCCGCGGCCAGCGCCGCGGTCTTCGCGACGTCGCCGCCCTGGTCGCCCAGCGGGGAGACCACGCCGAGCAC
The DNA here is from genome assembly GCA_038256225.1 of Propionibacteriales bacterium. Taxonomy (GTDB): domain Bacteria; phylum Actinomycetota; class Actinomycetes; order Propionibacteriales; family Nocardioidaceae; genus Nocardioides. Next base: position 3,175 of record JBBSKO010000191.1, read on the forward strand.
GACGTCGTCGACGCGGGCCGGGTCGAGGCCGGGGTTGCGCCGGCGGACCTCCTGGAGGAGGCCGACCGCGAGGTCGACCGGCTTGACCTCGTGGAGGCTGCCGACGGCCTTGCCCTTGCCGCGGGGCGTGCGGATGTGGTCGTACACGAATGCTTCTGCCATGACCGTCCCAGGTGTCGAGTGTGCCGCGGGCCGGGTCCCCGACGACCGCGTACGCCGATTGTGACACCATCACTGTCATCGTAGTCAAGCCATCCGTGTGGCATGGGTCACCGGCGCCCGTCCCGGGCGCCGACCGAGGGCAGGGAGGTGCCGTGTGGACGAGGACCTGCTGACGCTCGAGGAGCTCACCGCCCGGGTCGGGATGAGCGTGCGCAACGTCCGCTTCTACACCTCGCGCGGCCTCGTGCCGCCGCCCGTGCGCCGGGGCCGGTCCGGCTTCTACGGCCGTGACCACCTCGCCCGCCTCGAGCTGGTGCAGGAGCTGCAGAGCCACGGCTTCACCCTGGCCGCGATCGAACGGTACGTCGGGGGCATCCCCGACGACGCCAGCCCCGAGGACATCGCGCTGCGCCGCGCGATGCTCGCCCCGTGGCAGGCCGACCTGCCGGTGACGATGTCGCGCGGCGACCTCGAGAGCCGGGCGGGCCGCCCGCTCGAGGACGCGGACGTGGACACGCTCGGGGCCCTCGGCATCGTCCGGCCGGTCGGCCCGACCGGTCCGCCGAACCACTACGAGGTCGCGGTCTCCCAGCTCTCGATCGGGCTCGGCCTGCTCGACGTCGGGTTCCCGCTGGAGGCGGCACGGGCCGCCGCCGAGGTCTACGCCGCGCACGGGCGCGCCGTCGCCCGCGAGCTGTACGAGGTGTTCCGGACCCGGGTCTGGCCGGTCTACCAGGAGTCCGGGGCGACCCCCGCGACGATCCAGGACGTCGTGGAGCGGCTCAAGCCGCTGTCAATCAACGGCCTAGTGCACGCCTACGAGCTCGGCATGGACGAGACCAAGCGGGCCGGCATCACCGAGCGCGCCGAGCGGTCCGCGCGGCGCGAGCCGCCCGGGCCCGACGTCTGACCCGGCGGGGCGAGGCACCGCACGGCCCCGGCACCTATGTTGGGCCCATGTCTGACACCGTCTCCGTCCTGGTCACCGGCGCGACCGGCTTCGTCGGTGCCCGCCTGGTCCCGGCGCTGGTGGAGCAGGGCCGCACCGTGCGCGCGATGACGCGTCGCCCGGGCGGTTACACCGGGCCCGGCGAGGCCGTCTACGGCGACGTCGGCGACGTGCCCAGCCTCGAGGCCGCGATGGCCGGCGTCGACGTGGCCGTCTACCTGGTCCACTCCCTCGACGACAACGACTTCGAGCGCAAGGACGCCGAGGCCGCGCGCTCCTTCGGTCGCGCCGCCCGCGAGGCCGGCGTGCGCCAGATCGTCTACCTCGGCGGACTCGGCGACGAGGACGGCGACCTCTCCGCCCACCTGCGCTCGCGCCGCGAGGTCGAGACCCTGCTCGGCGAGGCCGGCGTGCCGGTCACCGTGCTGCGCGCGGCGATCGTGGTCGGCGCCGGGGGGATCTCGTGGGAGATCACCCGCCAGCTGGTCAAGAACCTGCCCGCGATGGTCGTGCCGAAGTGGGCGAAGACCAAGACGCAGCCGATCTCCATCGAGGACGTCGTGCGCTACCTCGCCGGCGTGGTCGACTGCGAGGCCGCGTTCGGGCAGACCTTCGACATCGGCGGCCCGCAGGTCCTCAGCTACCTCCAGATGCTCCA
>JBBSKO010000192.1:0-4883 GCA_038256225.1 Propionibacteriales bacterium
GCAGGCCGCCGGGGTCGACTACGACTCCGCCGAGGCGGAGTTCCGCCCCGACATGCACGTGGAGCTCGAGAGCGACGCCGCCGGCAAGGTGCTGCGGCTGGTCGACGTGCTCGAGGACCTCGACGACGTGCAGAACATCTACGCCAACTTCGACATCGCCGACGAGGTCATGGAGCAGCTGCAGGACGCCTGACTCACCGCCGTCGGGGTGCTGCGGGCGTGTCGGCGCGCGCCCCGTCGGCGCCGCCGGATAGCGTGCCGTGCGAACACACGTTCGGACGGCAGGAGGTGGGCAGGTGCGGGTGCTCGGGATCGACCCCGGCCTGACGCGCTGCGGGATGGGTGTCGTCGACGGCGAGACCGGTCGGCCGCTGACCCTGGTCGACGTCAACGTCCTGCGCACCTCCAGCGACCTGCCGGTGCCCCAGCGCCTGGTCACCATCGAGCGCGGCGTCCAGGCCTGGATCGAGGAGCACCGCCCCGACGCGGTGGCGATCGAGCGGGTCTTCGCCCGTTCCGACGTCAGCACCGTGATGGGCACCGCCCAGGCCAGCGGCATCGCCATGGTCGTCGCGGCGCGGATGGGCCTGCCCGTCGCGCTGCACACCCCGAGCGAGGTCAAGGCCGCCGTCTCCGGCAACGGCCGCGCCACCAAGCAGCAGGTCGGGCTGATGATCACCCGCATCCTGCGCCTCGACGCCCCGCCCAAGCCGGCCGACGCCGCCGACGCCCTCGCGCTGGCCGTCACCCACATCTGGCGCGGCGGCGCCCAGGCCCGCCTCGAGGCCGCGGCTGCCGCCGCGGCGACGGCCACGGCGACGGCCACGGCGGCCGCCCGCGCCCGTACCCCCGCACGAGTCCCCGGGAGGACCCGATGATCGCCTTCGTCCGAGGCCAGGTGGCCGAGGTCGGCCTGACCAGCGCCGTCCTCGAGGTCGGCGGGGTGGGCCTCGAGCTGATGTGCAATCCCGGCACGCTGGCCGGGCTGCGCACCGGCCAGACGGCGCACCTGCCCACCTCGATGGTGGTCCGCGAGGACTCCCTGACCCTCTTCGGGTTCGCCGACGCCGACGAGAAGCAGGTCTTCGAGCTCGTGCAGACCGCCTCCGGTGTCGGCCCCAAGGTGGCCCAGGCGATGCTCGCCGTGCTCGCCCCCGACGACCTGCGCCGCGCCGTCTCCACCGAGGACGTCAAGACCCTGACCCGCGTGCCGGGCATCGGCCAGAAGGGCGCGCAGCGGATCATCCTGGAGCTCAAGGACCGCCTCGGCGGCCCCACCGGCGTACGCCCCGCGCTCGCCCCCGCCCCGGCCGAGGCGTGGCGCGAGCAGGTGCACCAGGGCCTGGTCGGCCTCGGCTGGCCGGTCCGCGACGCCGAGGTCGCCATCGACGCCGTCGCCCCGGACGCCGGCCCCACGCCCGACGTCGCCGCCCTCCTCCGCGCCGCCCTGCGCACCCTGAGCAGGGCCTGACGTGGGTGAGGACGAGCTCGGCGCGCTGGAGGAGGCGCACCTGCAGCGGATGACCGGCGGGTCCGCGCTGACCGCGGCGGAGGCCGAGGGCGACGAGCGCGCCGTCGAGGCGGCGCTGCGGCCCCGCTCCCTGGACGAGGTCGTCGGCCAGTCCCGGGTCCGCGAGCAGCTCGGCCTGGTCCTCGAGGCCGCCCGGATGCGCGACAAGCCACCCGACCACGTCCTGCTCTCCGGGCCGCCCGGCCTGGGCAAGACGACCCTGGCCATGATCATCGCCCACGAGATGTCCGCCCCGCTGCGGCTGACCAGCGGCCCCGCGATCACCCACGCCGGCGACCTCGCCGCGATCCTCTCCGGCCTCAACGAGGGCGACGTGCTGTTCGTGGACGAGATCCACCGGATGTCGCGCCCGGCCGAGGAGATGCTCTACATGGCCATGGAGGACTTCCGGGTCGACGTCATCATCGGCAAGGGCCCCGGCGCCACCGCGATCCCGCTCGAGATCCCGCCCTTCACCCTGGTCGGCGCGACGACCCGCGCCGGCCTGCTGCCCGGGCCGTTGCGCGACCGGTTCGGCTTCACCGCGCGACTGGAGTTCTACGAGCCCGACGAGCTCGACCAGATCCTGCGCCGCTCGTCCGGCCTGCTCGGCGTCGACCTGGCCGGAGACGGCTCCGCCGAGATCGCCTCCCGCTCCCGCGGCACCCCCCGGATCGCCAACCGGCTGCTGCGCCGGGTGCGCGACTACGCCCAGGTGCGCGCCGACGGCGTCGTCACCCACGACATCTCTCGGCGCGCGCTCGACCTCTACGAGGTCGACGAGCTGGGCCTGGACCGCCTCGACCGCGGCGTCGTCGACGTGCTGTGCCGTCGCTTCGGCGGGGGACCGGTCGGCGTCTCCACCATCGCGGTCGCGGTCGGGGAGGAGCGGGAGACCGTCGAGGAGGTCGCGGAGCCGTTCCTGGTCCGGATCGGGTTCCTGGCCCGTACGCCCCGCGGTCGCGTGGCCACCGCCGCGGCCTGGCGCCACCTGGGCCTGGTCCCGCCGGCCTCCAGCCTGCCCGAGGCCGTCGAGGACGCCCCGGGTGCGACCCGGGACGCCCCGGCCGCCGCGCCGACACTCTTCGAGGACTGATGGGTCACCCGTCTGGGTGCTGCCGTTAGAGTGACCTGTCGGCCCTCGGCGCCCCTCGGCGCGGGTCGGACCACCCGTACCCGACGACCTCGAGAGGTTGTGCTGTGTCACAGCTCGTCAACCTGTTGCCGATCGTGGGGCTCGTCCTCATCTTCTGGCTGCTGATCCTGCGCCCCGCACAGAAGCGCCAGAAGGAGATGCGCGCCCTCCAGGCGTCGCTGACGCCCGGTGACGAGGTGCTGCTCGGCTCCGGCCTGATCGGCACCCTGCGCTCGCTCGACGACGAACGCGCCCAGGTCGAGGTCGCCCCCGGCGTCCAGGTCACCGTGGTCCGCGGCTCGATCGCGGCCCGCACCACCGCCACGCTCGACGGACCCGCGGACACCTCCCGTCCCGAGGACGTCTGAGGTGGCGCGTCGTAAGCCCCGGCCGTTACGCACGCTGACGGTCTTCTTCGTCCTCGTCGCGCTGTCCTACGGCCTGGTGGCCGTGGCCGCCAGCTGGAGCCCCCGGCTCGGGCTCGACCTCCAGGGCGGCACCCAGATCACCCTGCAGGCCGAGGGCGACCCGAGCGGCGAGAGCCTCAGCGAGGCTCGCGCGATCATCGACCAGCGGGTCAACGGCTCCGGCGTCGCCGAGGCCGAGGTGACCACCCAGGGCGGCGACCAGATCGTGGTCGAGGTCCCGGGCGAGAACCAGCGCGACCTCGTCGAGACCGTCAGCCGCCAGGCCCAGCTCCGCTTCCGCCTCGTGGCCTGCTCGGACTCCAACCCCTGCGGTGCGCCCTCGACCGCCCCGGTCCCCGGCGGCGCCGACTCCCTGATCCCCGACTCCGCCCCGGGCGGCGCCGGCGGCGCCGGCAACGGCGGGAACGACGGCAACGGCGGCAACGGCGGCGGGAACGACGGCGGCAACGCCAACCGCGCCCCGGTCGGGTTCGCCGACACCACGCCGGCCCCGTCCGAGACCCCCTCCGAGAGCCCCTCGGACGACGCCTCCGAGGCGCCGGCCGACCCGGACGCGGTCCAGGACGTCCAGGAGGCCCTGGCCTTCATGAACAACCCGACGCCCGCGGCGGTGGAGGAGTTCAACTCCTACACCTGCCGTGACGACGGCGTCCTGCTCGACGCCGAGGGTCAGCCCACCCGGCTGCCCGACAACTCCTCGCAGCCGCTGGTCTCCTGCTCCGAGCCCGAGGGCTCGGTCGGCAGCACTGACTACATCCCGGCGCAGAAGTACCTGCTCTCCGAAGCCGTCATCCAGGGCACCTCCCTGACCGAGGCCTCGGCCGGCATCCCGCAGGGCCAGCTCCAGTGGGTCGTGAGCCTGCAGCTCGGCGGCGACGCCATCGACACCTTCGCGACCATCTCCCGCGAGCTCGTCGGCACCGGCCAGCAGTTCGCGGTCGTCCTCGACGGGGCGGTCATCTCCGCCCCGAAGATGGACGGCGTCATCCCCAACGGCCAGGCCCAGATCAGCGGCAACTTCGACGAGGTCAGCGCGACCAGCCTGACCACGAGCCTGCAGTACGGCGCCCTGCCGATCGCGTTCGGCGACGACCCCAACGTGGTCAACGTGGGCCCGACCCTGGCCGGCAACCAGCTCGGCGCCGGCATCCTCGCCGGCCTGGTCGGGCTCGGGCTGGTGATGATCTACTGCATGGTCTACTACCGCGGCCTGGGCCTGGTGATCATCGCCTCGCTGCTCGTCGCCGGCGCGGTCACCTACTCCAGCGTCCTGCTGCTCGCCGAGGCGGCCGGCTTCACGCTCACCCTGCCCGGCATCGCCGGGCTGATCGTCGCGGTGGGTATCACCGCGGACTCGTTCATCGTCTACTTCGAACGCATCCGCGACGAGATGCGGGACGGCAAGTCGATGCGGGTGGCCGTGGAGTCCGCCTGGCCGCGGGCCAGGGCAACCTGCGTGGCGGCCGACGCGGTGTCGATCCTGGCCGCGGTGGTGCTCTACATCTTCGCCGCGGGCGTGGTGAAGGGCTTCGCGTTCGCGCTCGGCCTGTCCACGATCATCGACCTGCTGGTGTTCTTCTTCTTCACCAAGCCCTTGGTCTCCTCGCTGGCCCGGCTGACGTTCTTCAACAGCGGCCACCGGTTCTCGGGGCTGTCCGACGAGACGCTGGGTCTCGACACCACGACCACGACCGCACCGGCGACGCGCGACGACACCGTCGGCGTGGGAGGGAGGGCCTGATGGGCAGCTACTCACGACTGGGGCACGACCTCTACACCGGTCGCCGCTCGTACGACTTCGTGGGCCGCA
>JBBSKO010000193.1:0-4876 GCA_038256225.1 Propionibacteriales bacterium
ACGACATGCACCACCCCGACCGGTCGGCGACCGGGCGGGTCAGTCCCGGCGGGTGCCGGCGTCGGCGACCAGCTGGCACAGCAGCTCGACCACGCCGTCGGGGCCGTGCACCACCACGTCGGCGTGGGGCAGCAGCGCGCTCTCCTCGTCGGAGGCCGAGCAGACCCGCAGCGTGCTCAGCCCGCGGGCGTCGAGCCGGCCGAGCGCCTCGAAGGCCTCCAGGTCGCCCAGGTCGTCGCCGGCGAAGGCGAAGCCCTGCGCGTCGAGCTCCTCGACCAGCCGGTCGACGGCCTGGCCCTTGTGGGCGCCCGGGGAGCGGACCTCGATCACGTTGCGCCCCGGCTCGAGGGTCAGGTCGTGGGACCGGGCCAGCTCGCGCAGCGCCGGCAGCAGCCGCTCGAAGGCCTCCTTGGCGTCCGGCAGCCGCCGCGTGTGCACGGCGACGGCGAGGCCCTTCTCCTCCACCCAGGCGTCGGCGGCGTCGTGGCGGCGCAGCACGGCCGGCAGGTCGCGCTCGAAGGCGGCCAGCCCGTCCGGGGGGCGGGGCGAGACCACGCGGGTCGAGGAGGAGCTCCAGCGCTCGTGACCGTACTGGCCGAAGACGAACAGCTCGCACCCACGCTCGGCGAAGCCCCGACCGACCTCCTCGAGACCGCCGAGGTCGAGCACCTGCCGGGCCGGCCGGCCGGTGATGACCGCGACCGCGAGGACCTGCTCGGCCAGCTCGAGGAGCGCCGCCGCCGCGTCGGGGTGGATGTGGGCGGACTCGGGGTCCTCCACGATCGGGGCCAGCGTGCCGTCGAAGTCGAGGCCGACGACGACGTCGGGCAGGGCCCGCACCAGGGCGGCGTAGCGCTGCTCCCCGCGCTCGGTCGTGAATTCCACGGGAAGTAGCCAACCACGCGCCCGACCCGGTCCGGGCCGGGGCCCGAGGATCAGGCCAGCGGTGCGGTGAGGATCAGGGTGAGGCGGTCGCCGCCCATGCCCGCGACGGCCGGCTGGACCCGGTCGATCCCGACGTCCAGGGCGAGCTGGCGGGCGGCCCGCTCGAGCTGGGGCGGGTAGTAGACGGTGGTGGCGGTGACCGAGCCGTACCAGTTGCCGGTGCCCGCGACCTGCCACCCGGCCTCGGAGACGGAGCCGCCGACCTGCCCCGCCAGCCCGGTGATCCCGGAGTTGTTGAAGACGGTCACGAAGACCTGGTCGCGCTTGACCGGCGGCGGGGTCTTCTTCTCGGGCTCGGCCTTCGGCTCCTGGCTCGGCGAGGGGGCCTCGGTCGGCGACGGCGCGGCGCTGGGGGTCTGGTCGCGGCTGACGATCGCGACCTCGCGCTCGGTCTCCGGGGACCCCTGGGTGAACAGGTAGGCCACCGCGGCCATCGCGACGGCCACGATCGAGAGCAGGACGACCGGGGAGGGCAGGGCCACACCACGCTCGTCGCGGGCGCGCCGGGGCGCGGGGCGGGACGGGTGCTGGGGAGGGGTACGACGCAGCTCGCTCACGGGGCTCAGACCTCGAAACCGAGTCGGCGGGCCGAGCGCTGGCGCTGGCGCTGCGAGCGCAGCCGGCGCAGCCGGCGGACCAGCAGCGGGTCGGACTCGAGCGCGTCCGGGCGGTCGATCAGGGCGTTCAGCACCTGGTAGTAGCGCGTCGAGCTCATGTCGAACTGCTCGCGGACCGCGGTCTCCTTGGCGCCGGCGTACTTCCACCACTGGCGCTCGAACTCGAGGATCGCCTGGTCACGGTCGCTGAGCGAGGACTGCGGCAGGCCGCCGGCCTGCTCGGCCCCGGTGTCGCGCTGAGCGTCCATCGCGGTGTTCTCCCTGATCGTCGAGTGGTGCGACGCCTACCCTAGGCGCCGAACCACACCCATGTCATTCGCAACGCCGCGACACCTGCCACTGCCCGAGGTGGACTAGCGTCGCGCCGGTGAGCACTCCCTCCCCCGGCACCTCCGGTCCCGTCGGCTGGGGCGTCCTGGCCGCCGGCAAGATTGCCCGCACCTTCGCCGCAGACCTCGCCCACGTGCCCGACGCCCGGCTCGCCGCGGTCGGGGCCCGCTCCGTGGAGCGCGCCGCCGCGCTGGTCCACGACGTGCTGGGCCCGGACCCGGCCGACCCGCCCGCGGTGCACGGGTCGTACGCCGCCCTGGTCGCCGACCCGGCCGTCGACGTGATCTACGTCGCGTCCCCGCACTCCCTGCACCTGGACCACGTGCGCCTGGCGCTCGAGGCCGGCAAGCACGTGCTCTGCGAGAAGCCGGTCGCCCTGCGCGCCGCCGACTGGGAGACGATGGTCGCGCTGGCCGCCGAGCACGACCGCTTCCTGATGGAGGCCATGTGGACCGCCTGCCACCCGGTCGTCCTGGGCCTGGTCGAGGCGCTGGCCACCGGGGCGTACGGCACCCCGCTCCATCTGCGCGCCGAGCTCGGCTTCCGCGTCGAGGCCGGGCCCGAGGACCGCCTGGTCGACCCCGCCCTGGGCGCCGGCGCCCTGCTGGACATGGGGATCTACCCGCTGACCCTGGCCCACCTGCTCCTCGGCCCGGCCGAGGAGACCACCGCCCTGGCCGCGCTCTCCGACGACGCCGTCGACCTCGACGTCACCGTGCTCTCCCGCCACCCCGGCGGCGCCCTGGCCACCTCGTCGGCGTCGCTGACCTCGTGGTCGGACCGCACCGCGGCGCTGGCCACCGACCGAGGCCGCATCGACCTGCTCGGCTCCTTCCACCACCCCGACGGGGCGGTGTTCGTCCCGGCCGCCGGCGACGACGAGCAGGGCGAGGCGCACGGCGGGGGCGAGCAGCGGCTCGCCGCGGTCGGCGAGGTCCTCGGCCGGGGCTACGGCAACGAGGCAGCCGAGGTCGGCCGCTGCCTGCGGGCCGGGCTCCGCGAGAGCCCGATGGTCCCGCACGCCCAGACGACGGCGCTGATGCGGCAGCTCGACGCCGTCCGCGCCCAGGTCGGGATCCGCTACCCCGGCGACTGACCCCGGCGACTGACCCCGGCGACTGACCCCGGCGACTGACCCCGGCCGACCCCGGCGTACCGCCTTTTCACCCCCAGGAGTGCACCGGGCGCTGCAGGGCCAGGCCCTAGGGTGACGAGGTGACCTCAGACCTGTTGATCGTGGCCAACCGCCTGCCCGTGGACCGGGTCAAGAACGACGACGGGAGCACCACCTGGCGCAAGTCGCCCGGCGGTCTCGTGACGGCCATCGAGCCGGTGATGCGGGCCAACGACGGCACCTGGATCGGGTGGCCCGGCGGCACCGACCAGGACCTCGAGCCGTTCGAGGACGACGGGATGAACCTGGTCCCGCTGAGCATGACGGCCGAGGAGATCGAGGGGTTCTACGAGGGCTTCTCGAACGCCTGCCTGTGGCCGCTCTACCACGACCTCGTGGCCAAGCCGGAGTTCCACCGCGAGTGGTGGGACGTCTACGTCTCGGTCAACCGGCGCTTCGCCGAGAAGGCCGCGTCGCTGGCCGCCGAGGGCGCCACGGTCTGGGTGCACGACTACCAGCTGCAGCTGGTCCCGCAGATGCTGCGCGAGCTGCGCCCCGACCTGCGCATCGGGTTCTACCTGCACATCCCCTTCCCGCCGGCCGAGCTGTTCCAGCAGCTGCCGTGGCGCCGCCAGATCCTCGAGGGCCTGCTCGGCGCCGACCTGCTCGGCTTCCAGCTGCCCGGCGGTGCGCAGAACTTCGTCCGTCTGGTGCGCCAGCGGGTCGGGCACAAGACGCACAAGGAGCTTGTCTACCTGCCCGACGGGCGGACGGTGCGCGCCGAGGCGTTCCCGATCTCGATCGACGCCAAGGGCTTCGAGACCCTGGCCCGCTCCGAGCCCGTCGCCGAGCGGGCCGCGGCGATCCGCGAGCAGCTCGGCAACCCGCGCAAGGTGTTCCTCGGCATCGACCGGCTCGACTACACCAAGGGGATCGTGGCGCGGCTGCGCGCCTTCTCCGAGCTGGTGCGCGACGGCCACCTCGACGTCGAGGACGCGGTCTTCGTGCAGGTCGCGGTGCCCTCGCGCGAGCAGGTCGAGGAGTACCGGATCCTGCGCGACGAGATCGACCGCCTCGTGGGCCGGATCAACGGCGACCTGGGCCGGATCGGGCGCCCGGTGATCAGCTACCTGCACTCCTCCTACCCGCGCGAGGAGATGGCGGCGCTCTACCGGATGGCCGACGTCATGGTCGTCACGCCCTACCGCGACGGGATGAACCTGGTCGCCAAGGAGTACGTCGCCTGCCGCCTCGACGACGACGGGGCGCTGGTCCTCTCGGAGTTCGCCGGCGCCGCCGACGAGCTGCGCCAGGCGTGGCTGGTCAACCCGCACGACATCGACGGCATGAAGACCGCGCTGCTCCAGGCGTTCGAGGCCGGCGACAAGGAGCTGACCAAGCGGATGAAGGCGATGCGCAAGACGATCCTGGCCCACGACGTCGCCGCCTGGGCCGCGGAGTTCATGCGGATGCTCAGCGACGTGGACAACGTCCACGACAAGGAGCTCAACCCGCCGGGGAGGTGACCTCGGTCCGGCTCGGGCCGCCGTCGGCCATCAGCCGGCGCAGGTCGTCGGCCAGCGCGCCGCCGAGGCGGCCGCCGCCGGGGGCGTACCCGTAGAGCTCGCCCAGGCCGGTGCGCCGCCGGTCGCCCTCGAGCACGTCGAGGTCGTCGGTGGTGATCAGCGCCGGGTGCGGCACGCCGACGGCGTTCGCGACCTTCGAGAGGTCGCGGCGCAGCGAGCGGACGTAGTTGGCGACCCGCACGCTCTTGTCGGTGGGATCCAGGCCGCGGGTGTAGCGGACCTTCTGCGTGGCCACGCCGGTCGGGCAGTGGTCGGTGTGGCACTTCTGGGCCTGGATGCAGCCC
>JBBSKO010000194.1:0-4776 GCA_038256225.1 Propionibacteriales bacterium
GGAAGTCCTCGTGCAGCGACCCGGCGGCCTCCATCACGTAGCGCACGTTCTGCAGGGCCAGGTCGCGGTCGGAGAGCCACGGTGTCACCACGGCCTCGGTCATCATCCCGACCAGCAGGATGCCCTGCCCGGTCAGCGCGCCGGCGAGGTTGAAGAAACCGTCGAGCAGGTAGCCCCGGAAGATGTCGCCGGTCATGTGCCGCGTGGGTGGCATCCACTTCAGCGGCGCCGTCGGGAAGAGCTCGCGGGCGAGCAGCGCGTGGGCGAGCTCGAGCCGGAAGGAGTCGGGCACGGCCGGGTCGATCTCGAAGGCGTGGCCCAGGCCGAGCTGCCAGTCCTCGAGGCCGGCCTCCCGGGCGAAGTACTCGTTGAGCAGCTGGCTGGTGGTGACCGTGTGCGCGGCCTCGATGGCGTCGGCGGTGGTGAGGTAGTTGTCCTCGCCGGTGTTGATGATGATCCCGGCCCGGGCGTGGACCTGGCGGCTGAACCGCTGGTCGACGAAGGTGCGCACCGGGTTGATGTCGCGGAACAGGATCCCGTACATCGAGTCGTTGAGCATCATGTCGAGCCGCTCGAGGCCGGCCAGGACGGCGATCTCGGGCATGCAGAGCCCGGACGCGTAGTTGGTCAGCCGGATGTAGCGGCCCAGCTCGCGTCCGGTCTCGTCGAGCGCGGCCCGCATCAGGCGGAAGTTCTCCTGCGTGGCGTAGGTGCCCGCGAAGCCCTCGCGGGTCGCGCCCTCGGGCACGAAGTCCAGCAGGCTCTGCCCGGTGGAGCGGATCACCGCGATCACGTCGGCGCCCTCGCGCGCGGCCTGCTGCGCCTGGGGGATGTCCTCGTAGATGTCGCCGGTCGCCACGATCAGGTAGATCCAGGGCTGCCGGGGCGCGTCGCCGACGGTGGCGACGAGGTGGTCGCGCTCGCTGCGGCGGGCGTCCATCCGGGCCACGCCGACGGCCACCGCGTCGGTGGCCACCGTCCGGGCACGGGTGGCGTCGGCCCCGGTGGGCAGCCGGAAGCGGACGGACCCCGCGGAGGCCCGCGCGGCCAGGGTGGCGAGGTCGTCGGCCTCGCCGCGCACCAGCGCGTCCCAGACCGGCAGGGCGACGCCGTGCGACAGGGCCTCCTCCCCCAGGTCGGCCCGCACGACGTCGAGCAGCCGGTTCGCCCAGGGCGTGCCCTCGGGGTCGGCACCGGCCAGGCCGGCCAGGCGCAGTGTGGCGCGCTCGACCGAGACGGTGGTGTGGCTCCGGGCGAGGTCCACGATCGGCTCGCCGGCCTGGGCGGCCAGGCCGCGGGCCTGCGCGACCAGCGCGGGGTCGAGGTGCAGCTTGCTGGCGCGGGGCGCCGCGGTCGTGGCGGAGCTCGTGCCGGAGGTCGTGGTGGACGTGGTGGACGTGGTGGACGTGGTGGTGGTCATCCGCGCTCCTCGAAGAGACGTCGTACGCCGTCGTGGCGCCGCAGCAGGTCCAGGGCCAGGTCGGCGTGGCCGGGGGCGTACCCGTTGCCGACCAGCATCCGCACGTCGGCGGCCAGGCCCTCGGCGCCGAGGGCCGCGGCGGGGAACGAGGTGGCCATCGAGAAGAAGACCACGGTGCCACCGTCCGCGGTGGCCAGCACGGCCCCGCCCTCGCAGCCGGGCACGTCGACGCAGACGACGGTGACGTCGGCCGGCCCACCCGCGGCGGCGACGACGTCGCGCAGCGCCACGGGGTCGCGGGCGTCGGCGACCGCGACGACGTCGGCGAGACTGGCGGCGCGCAGCCGGGCGGCCTCCTGCTCGTGGGGCACCACCCCGACCGTGCGCGTGGCGCCGGCCTCGCGCGCCGCAGCCAGGCTGAGCGACCCGGACTTGCCGGCCCCGCCGACGACGGCGACGACCGGGCCGGTCCCGGTGCGGGCGAGGTGCTCGGCGCAGACCCGGGCGGTCAGGGCGGGGGCGCCGCAGACGTCCATCACCGACAGGCTCAGCGCGGTGGGGAGGTCGTCGGGCAGCCGGGCGGCCACGGAGCGGCCGAACAGCACGGCGTAGCCGTCGCAGGGCACCTGCTCGCCCTCGCCGTCCCAGCGGGCCAGGCCGTCCTCGACGACCAGCGGCGTCAACGTCAGGGAGACCAGCGTCGCGACCCGGTCGCCGGCCTGCAGCCCGAGGGGGGAGCCGGGCCCGACCTCCTCGACGGTGCCGACCAGCATGCCGCCCGAGCCGGTGACGGGGTTCTGCATCTTGCCGCGCTCCTGCACGATCGCGAGCACGGCGGCGCGGACGGCGTCCCCGCTGCCGTGCTCCTCGCGCAGCTGGCGGAACGACGCGGCGTCGAGGTTGAGCCGCTCCACGCGCACCCGGACCTCGTCGGACCACAGCGCGGGACGGGTGTCCAGGCGCCAGGCGGCCTGCGGCAGCACCCGGGACGTCGCGGGGTCGGGGTCGAGGACGCGGTGCAGGCCCACGGGGTCGCCCACGCGCTCCCGGGTCGTCGTGCCGCTCGTCGCGCTAGTCATCGCCACCTCCGTCGAAGGACACCGCCGACGGCATCCAGGTCGAGAGATCTTCCGGCGTGGGAGTGGATATGCCGGAGGATCTTCGCTTATCGTGGCACGACGGCGCACCCGCCGCCACCGCGACGCGCCTGCGCGCACCACCACCTGCACCCGGCCGACCCGGATCCACGAGGAGCCCCATGAGCATCGAGACCTCCATCGGCCTGGAGACCGGCCAGCCGTACCCGTACCGCGCCCCGGAGCTCGTCGAGCCCGACTGGACCCGCTTCCCCGGGTGGCGCGACGTCACGGTCGCGGAGTGGGAGTCGGTGCAGTGGCAGCGCTCGCACTGCGTGAAGAACCCCGCCCAGCTCAAGGCGGTGCTGGGCGACCTCGTGGCGGACTCCTTCTACGCCGACCTCGAGCGCGACCAGGCCGAGCGGGCCACGATGTCGATGCTGCTGCCGCCGCAGATGCTCAACACGATGGCGCCGCACCAGACCCCCGGCCGGCCCGGGTCGCTGACCGAGGCCTTCCACGCCGACCCGGTGCGCCATTACATGCTGCCGGTGTTCTCCGACCGCCGCACCGACTGGCCCTCGCACCCGTACTCGACCCGCGACTCCCTGCACGAGCACGACATGTGGGTGACCGAGGGGCTCACCCACCGCTACCCGACCAAGGTGCTGGCCGAGCTGCTGCCGACCTGCCCGCAGTACTGCGGGCACTGCACGCGGATGGACCTCGTCGGGAACTCCACCCCGACGGTCGAGAAGCTCAAGCTCACCGGCAAGCCGAACGACCGCCTGGTCGCGATGCTCGACTACCTGCGCCGCACCCCCGGCGTCCGCGACGTCGTCGTCTCCGGCGGCGACGTCGCCAACATGCCGTGGCCCCGGCTCGAGGCCTTCCTGACCTCGCTGCTCGAGATCGAGTCCGTGCGCGACGTGCGGATGGCCACCAAGGCGCTGGTCGGGCTGCCCCAGCACTGGCTGCAGCCCGACATCGTCGCCGGCGTCGAGCGCGTCTCCACCCTGGCGCGCGAGCGCGGCGTCTCCCTGGCGATGCACACCCACGCCAACCACGCGGCGTCGGTGACCCCGCTGGTGGCCCGGGCGACGCGGGCGATGCTGGACGCCGGCCTGCGCGACGTGCGCAACCAGGGTGTCATCCTCGACGGCGTCAACGCCGACCCGCACGCGCTGCTCGACCTGTGCTTCGCGCTCCTCGACGGCGCGCAGATCATGCCGTACTACTTCTACCTCTGCGACATGATCCCGTTCGCCGAGCACTGGCGGACCTCCGTGGCCGACGCCCAGCGGCTGCAGACCGCGATCATGGGGTACCTGCCCGGGTTCGCCACCCCGCGGCTGGTCTGCGACGTGCCGTTCGTCGGCAAGCGCTGGGTGCACCAGCTGGCGTCCTACGACACCGTGCACGGCGTCTCGCGGTGGACCAAGAACTACCGCACCTCGATCGAGGCCAGCGACCCCGAGGCGCTCACCCGCACCTACCCCTACTACGACCCGATCCACACGCTGCCCGAGGAGGGACGGCGCTGGTGGGCCGAGAACGTCGCGCCCGACTCCGGGTCGATGACGCCCGCGCAGGCGGCGGCCATGTCGCGTCGTGCGGCCGCGCTCCAGGCGACCTGAGCCCGGTCGGCCGGGCCCGGCTCAGCCGACGGGGCGGTTCTCGTAGGCCGTCGAGAGCACGATGGTGGTGCGGGTCGAGACGTTGGCGGCGGCGCGGATGAGGGCCAGCAGGTCCTCGAGGTCGGCCGGCGTCGCGACCCGGATCTTGAGGATGTACGACTCCTGGCCGGCCACCGACCAGCAGGACTCGATCTCCTCGACGTGCTCGAGACGCTGCGGCACGTCGTCCGGCGAGGCCGGGTCGATCGGGCGGATCGAGATAAACGCGGTCAGCGGCAGGCCCATCTCGGCGTGGTTGACCGTGGCGCCGTAGCCGAGGATCAGCCCCCGCCCCTCGAGCCGCTTGACCCGCTGGTGCACCGCCGAGGTGGACAGCCCGGTCGCCTTCCCCAGGTCCGTGAAGGACATCCGGCCGTCCCGGGCCAGCAGCTGGAGGATCTTGCGGTCGGTGCGCTCGACACCGGGAGGATCTGCGCTCACGCGGGTCAGCGTAGGGCCCGCAGGGCCGGTGCGAGGGCGATGCCCAACCCGCGGGCGCGGGGTGGCTCTAAGGTGGCGTCCGTGGGGGACGGTCGTGAGGTCTGGCTCCGCCGGGTGCCGTCGGCCGAGACGCCGCACCGCGGCCTGGTCGGTGCCGTCCGCC
>JBBSKO010000195.1:0-4774 GCA_038256225.1 Propionibacteriales bacterium
CGGCGGCGTCACCGCCTACCAGCTGCGCGTGCGGCTGCTGCGCCGCGAGGGCCAGCAGGCCTCCCCGCGCCTGGAGGCCGTCGGCGCGATGGCCTCCCGCCTGCCCGCCGGGACGCCCTCCCCGACGCAGCCCGGCGACGTCCGCGGCCGGGTGCTCGACGTGCCGCGCTACTCCCAGATGATCCACCAGGGGCACTTCCCGCAGTGGGGCGGCGGCGGCGAGGCGTGGTGCTCCCCCACGGCGACCTCGATGGTGCTCAGCTACTACGACGCGCTGCCCGGGCGCCGTGCCTCCTCCTGGGTGCCGGACGGCCACCGCGACCCCTGGGTCGACGTGGCCGCGCGCGCGACCTACGACCACGGGTACGACGGCACCGGCAACTGGGCCTTCAACACCGCCTGGGCGGCCTCCCGGCTGAGGGGCGGAGAGGCCTTCGTGACCCGGCTGACCGGCGCCCGGCAGGCCGAGCGGTTCATCGCCGCGGGCATCCCCCTGGTCGCCTCGGTCACCTTCGGACCCGGCCAGCTCGACGGCGCCCCGATCGGCTCGACGGCCGGCCACCTGCTGGTGATCGTCGGCTTCGACGCCGCCGGGGACGTGGTCGTCAACGACCCGGCCGCCTCGAGCGCGGCGGGAGTGCGCCGCACCTACGACCGCGCCCAGCTCGAGCGCGCCTGGCTGACCCGCTCCGGCGGCCTGGTCTACGTCCTGCGCGACGCCGCGCACCCGCTGCCGCCCCGGGGCACCGCCACCGCCTGGTGAGCCTCAGTCGGCCGTGACGTCGATCGTGTGCCAGCCCGTGGCGCCGTCGGGCAGCACGTCCCGCAGCACCCCGGTCTGCACGTCGCCGTCGGCGTCGGTCGCGCGCACCCGCAGCTGGTGCCGCCCGGCGGACAGGTCGACCTCGGCCAGCCACTGCACCCAGCAGTCCTCGTCCGGCACCGGCGCCAGCTCGGCGGCCTGCCAGGCGCCGCCGTCGACGGCGACCTCGACAGCCTCGATCCCGATGCCCTGCGCCCAGGCGGTGCCACCCATCCGCACCCTCCCGGCGGGCACGGTCGAGCCGCCCCGGGGCACGTCGATGCGCGAGGCGGTCTTGACCGGGCCCTGCTCGCCCCAGCCGCGCTCGGTCCAGTACGCCGTGAAGTCGGCGAAGCGAGTGACCTCGATGTCCACGACCCACTTGGTCGCGGAGACGTAGCCGTACAGCCCGGGCACGACCGTGCGGACCGGGAAGCCGTGCTCGATCGGCAGCGGGCGGCCGTTCATCGCCACCGCGAGCATCGCCTCGCGCCCGTCGAGGACCACCGACAGCGGGGTGCCGCAGGTCCAGCCGTCCTCGGAGGTCTGCAGCAGCGCGTCGGCGCCGTCCTGGACACCGGCCTCCTCGAGGAGGTCGGCCAGGCGCACCCCGGACCACCAGGCGTTGCCGACCAGGGTGCCGCCGACGGGGTTGCTGACGCAGTTGAGCGTGATCCAGGACTCCGTACGCTCCCGCGCCACCAGGTCGTCGAACCCCAGGTCCAGCTCGCGGTCGACCAGGCCGTGCACGCGAAGCCGCCACCCGCCGGGCTCGATCGCCGGCGGGGCAAGCGAGGTGTCGATCCGGTAGAAGTCCTCGACCGGGGTCATCCACGGTGGGACGCCCTCGACCCCGAGGTCGACGCCCGCCGGCACCACCGGCTCGCTCACCCCGGGGATCCGCAGCAGGGCCCGGCTCTGCTCGACCGCGCGACGACCCGACCCGGCCAGGCGGCCGGCCAGCGCGGCCACCGCACTGACACCCACCACGGCCCCGGTCCCGATCAGGAAGGTGCGCCGCGAGCTCGCCGGCGGCTCGCTCGCGCCGACGGCCAGGGCCTCGTCGGTACGCCGCAACGGGTCGGTCAGCACCGAGAGCGTCCCGACCCACACCAGCAGCCCGGCCGCCACCGGCACCAGGTCCTCCACCCCCGTGCCCCGGCGGGCCAGCACCGCGGCACCGCCGACCACGGCGAGGGCCACCAGCACCGCGACCGCGGCCCACCAGCGGCGGCGGGCCAGGCGGCCGGACCAGGCCAGCACGACGAGGACCACCAGCACCACGCCGCCGAGCAGCAGAGGCTTGTCGGCACGGCCGACCAGCCCGATCAGGAACTCGGCGACGGGGCCCGGGGTCAGCGACACCACGCCCCCGGCGACCGCGACGACGGGCGACTCGCGGACGGCGAGGAGGGTGGCGACGACGTAGCTGGCGGACAGCCCCGCGCCACCGGCGACGAGGCCGGCCAGGGACCAGGCGCGGGTGGGCGTGCTCATGCTCCCGATTCTGGCTCAGGCATGATCACGACGTGAATCCGCTCGCTCCGGAGCCCGCTCCGACCGTCCACCCGGCCCCCTCCTCGGCCCCCGTCGCGGCCCTGCCCCGGGTGGGCACCGGCGTCGACGTCCACCGCCTCGTGCCGGGTGTGCCGATGCACCTGGCCGGGCTGTCCTGGCCCGACGAGCCGGCCGGGCTGGAGGGCCACTCCGACGCCGACGTGGTCGCCCACGCCGCGTGCGACGCCCTGCTGGCCGCCGCCGGCCTGGGCGACCTCGGCTCGCAGTTCGGCACCAGCGACCCGGCCTGGGCCGGCGCCCCCGGGGTGGCGCTGCTGGCCGAGACCGCGGCCCGGGTCCGCGCCGCCGGCTACGTCGTCGGCAACGTCAGCGTGCAGGTGATCGGCGACCGTCCCCGCCTGGGGCGCCGCCGCGCAGAGGCCGAGGCCGCGCTCGGCGCCGCCGCCGGGGGGCCGGTCAGCGTCTCCGCCACCACCACCGACGGGCTCGGCCTGACCGGTCGCGGCGAGGGCGTCGCCGCGATCGCCACGGCGCTCGTCGTCCCCGCTTCCGGGCCGGACACCGGCCCGGACGCTCAGCCCGCGCGGCGGTAGCCGACCAGCACGACACCCTCCAGCACGCGCACGTCGTACACCGGGACCCCGACCGCGGCGTCCTCGAGACAGCGGCCCGTGCGCAGGTCGAAGGCGTGCCGGTGGCTGGGCGAGCCGACGAACGGCACGCCCGCGCGGGTGCCGACGATGCCCTTGGCCAGCGTCGAGGCGTGGGCGTACGGGTCGTGGTTGCCGAGCGCGCGCACCTCGTCCTCGGCCAGCCGGAAGATCGCCACCGCCTGGCCGTGCACCAGCGCAGTCACCCCGCGCCCGACCTCCAGCTCGGCCACGCGGCAGACGGGCTGCCACTCCTGACCTGCTGACCCACGTTCCCGGATGCGCTGAGCCGACATGACGTGAACCTAGGTCTGGTCTGTTCGGGCTGCGTTTCTGGTTGTTACAGGCGTGAAAATCGTCCGGCCGCGCCTCCTAGGATGAGCCGGTGCCTACCGCCGTCATCGTCCTCGCCGCCGGCGCCGGCACTCGGGTCGGTGCCGAGGTCAACAAGGTGCTGCTCCCGCTCGTCGACGACGCCGTGCTCGTCCACGCCGTGCGTGCGGTGCTGGCCGTGCCGGACGTCGCCCGCCTGGTCGTCGTGGCGCGGCCCGGCGAGGAGGCCGCCGTGGCCGCCGTGCTGCAGCCGCTGCTCGGCGAGCGCGAGGTGGTCCTGGTGACCGGTGGCGCCACCCGGCCGGACTCCGAGGCCGCGGCGCTCGAGGTGCTGCGCGCCGACGTCGAGGACGGCGCCGTCGACGTCGTGGCCATCCACGACGGCGCCCGCCCGCTCACCCCGCCGGCGCTGTTCACCGCGGTCGTCGACGCCGCCCGGCAGCACGGCGGCGCGGTCCCGGGCGTCGCCGTCACCGGCCTGGTCAGCCGCGACGACCGCCGCCCGGTCACCGGCGCCACCGTGGCCGTGCAGACCCCGCAGGCCTTCCGGGCCGGCCCGCTGCTGGCCGGCTTCGACCGGGCCCGGGCCGAGGGGTTCGCGGCCACGGACACCGCGGGCGTCCTGGAGCGGTACGCCGACGGCGACCTGCGCGTCGTCCTCGTCGCCGGATCCTCGCGCAACCTCAAGGTGACCGTGGCCGACGACCTCGCGCTGGCCGCGGCCCTGCTCGCCACCGCCTGACCCGCAGGCATCCCGGGACCCTCCTGCACAGGGTCCCGGCCCACGTTGTCACCGCACGCAGGTCCCCGGGCCCCTCAGGCCTGCGAGCGGTGACAACACGGTCGGCTCCCCTGTGGAGAACCGCCTGGTCGGTCCCGGCCGGTCAGCGCGGGCCGGTCAGCGCGGGCCGGTCAGCGCGGGCCGGTCAGCGCGGGCCGGTCAGCGCGGGCCGGTCAGCGCGGGCCGGTCAGCGCGGCGAGCACCTCGACGTCGTCCTCGGTCGACACCCGCCGGCCCTCGCCGGGCGCCTCGAGATGACGTACGGGCCCCCGCCGGCCGAGGGCGGCGACCAGCTCGGCCAGGTCGAGGTCCGGCGACAGCGCGGCTGGTCCAGCCTCGCTCGCGAGCGCGGCGACCACGTCGGGCGGCAGCACCAGCGGCGACGTCACCGCCCACACCGCGTCCCGGTCGACGGTCTCCCCCACGACGCCGTCCTCGACCCGCTTGACCGTGTCGGTCACCGTCCGTACCCCGACCACGACCTCGCCGGTGGCCAGCGCCTCGCGCACGCAGGCGGCCAGGAAGGCCGGCGGCGTCATCGGGCAGAGGCTGTCGTGGAGCACGAACGGCTCCTCCGCCGCGACCACCGAGGACCACGGGGTGCCGATGTCGACCAGGTCCACCCCGGCCTCGCCCATCGCCCACGCGGCGCAGGCCACCAGCGCCTCGCCGTGCAGCAGCGCGAACGGC
>JBBSKO010000196.1:0-4676 GCA_038256225.1 Propionibacteriales bacterium
CCGACCAGCGACTGCGGGGAGTAGAAGCCCATCGGCTGGGCCCGCAGCAGCCCGGCCAGGAACGCCGCCGGGTAGTGCAGCTTGAACCACGACGAGGCGTAGACCAGCAGCGCGAAGCTCAGCGCGTGGGACTCGGCGAAGCCGAAGTTGGCGAAGGACAGGATCTGGACGTAGATCGCGTCGGCCTTCTCCCCCACCAGCCCGCGGCGCTCCATGCCGGCGTAGAGCTTCTCCTTGATGCTCTCGATCCGCTCGACCCCGCGCTTGGAGCCCATCGCCCGGCGCAGCAGGTCGGCGTCGTCGCGGGTGCAGTCGCCCAGCGCGACCGCCATCGCCATCAGCTGCTCCTGGAACAGCGGCACCCCCTTGGTCCGCTCCAGGACCGGCACCAGCTCGGGGTGGTCGTAGACGACCTCCTCGCGCCCGGTGACCCGCCGGATGTACGGGTGGACCGCACCGCCCTGGATCGGTCCGGGGCGGATCAGCGCGATGTCGATGGCCAGGTCGTAGAACTCGCGCGGGCGCAGCCGCGGCAGGGTGCCGATCTGGGCGCGGCTCTCGACCTGGAAGACCCCGATCGAGTCGGCCCGGCAGAGCATGTCGTAGACCGCCGGCTCCTCCTTGGGCATCGAGGCCAGCGTCCAGCGCTCCCCCAGGTGCTCGGCGACCATCCGCATCATGTGGTCCAGGGCGCCGAGCATGCCCAGCCCGAGCAGGTCGAACTTGACCAGCCCCATCGTCTCGCAGCCGTCCTTGTCCCACTGCAGGACGGTGCGCGCCTCCATCGAGGCCCGCTCGATCGGGCAGACCTCCCCGATCGGGCGCTCGGTCAGCACCATCCCACCGGAGTGGATGCCGAGGTGGCGGGGGGCGCCGAGCATCTCCTCGGCCAGCGAGACCACCGGGTCCGGGATCGAGTGCACCCGGTCGTCGGGGCCGCTGCCGGCGCCCTCGACCACGCTGGACCAGCCGTCGATCTGCTTGGACCACGCGTCCTGCTGGCCCGCGGAGTAGCCCAGCGCCTTGGCGGCGTCGCGCACCGCCATCCGCGGGCGGTAGGTGATCACGTTGGCGACCTGGGCGGCGTTGCGGCGGCCGTACGTCTCGTAGACCCACTGGATGACCTCCTCGCGGCGGTCGGAGTCGAAGTCCACGTCGATGTCGGGCTCCTCGTCGCGGTGCCGCGAGATGAACCGCTCGAAGGGCAGCCGGTAGAAGACCGCGTCGACGGCGGTGATCCCGAGCGCGAAGCAGACCGCCGAGCTCGCGGCCGAGCCCCGGCCCTGGCAGAGGATCCCCTGGCTGCGGGCGAAGTCGACGATGTCGTGCACGATCACGAAGTAGCCGGCGAAGTCCTTCTCCTCGATCACCTGCAGCTCGTGCTCCATCCGCTCGCGGGCCTGCGCGGCGTGCGGGGTGCGGGCGTAGCGCTCGGCGAAGCCGCGCTCGGCGATCACCCGCAACCAGCTGGCCGGGGTGTGGCCCTCGGGGATCCGGTGCTTGGGCAGCCGGGGCGAGGCCGCACGCAGGTCGAAGGCCAGCTCGCGGGCCAGGGTGACCGTGCGGGCCAGCGCCGCGGGGTGGCGCGGCAGTGCCCGGGCGACCTCGTCGCCGCTGCGCAGGTGTCCCCCGCCGGACAGGTCCAGCCAGCCGTCCATGTCGCTCAGGCTGCGCCGGGCGCGGACGGCCGCCATCGCCGCGGCCAGGCGCGCCTGGGCCGGCGCGGCGTGGTGCACGTTGCCGGTCGCCACGACGTCCAGGCCGTGGTCGGCGGCCAGCGCGGCCAGCAGGTCCTCGGTGGCGTCGGCGCCGGGCACGGACCGGGCGCTCAGCTCGACCAGGACGTGCTCGAGGCCGAAGCGCGCGGTCAGCGCGTCCAGCGCCTCGGCGGCCGCGCGGGGCCCCCCGGTGGCCAGGGCCTGGCGCACGCTGCCCTTGCGGCACCCGGTCAGCACCGCCCAGTGCCCCCGGCCGCGCTCGGCCAGCTCGTCGAGGTCGTGGACCGGCTTGCCCTTCTCGTCGCCGCGCAGGTGCGCCTCGGTCATCGCCGCGGCCAGGCGGTGGTATCCCTCGACCCCGCGGGCCAGGACGAGCAGGTGCTGGCCCTCGGGGTCGGCGACGCCGTTCTGCGGACCGCTCAGCCCCAGCGACAGCTCCGCGCCGTAGACCGTGCGCAGGCCGTGGACCGCGGCGGCCTCGGCGAACAGCGGCGCGCCGTGGAACCCGTCGTGGTCGGTCAGCGCCAGTCCCTCCAGGCCCAGCCGGGCGGCCTCCGCGACCAGGTCGCCGGGCGAGCTGGCGCCGTCGAGGAAGCTGTAGTGGCTGTGGCAGTGCAGCTCGGCGTACGGGGTGCCCCCGCTCGGGCGCGCCACCGGCCGCTCGGAGGGGCGGGCGGCCTTGCGCCGCGAGATCGGGGCGTCCTCGGCACCCGGCCGGGCCGAGAGCCGCCGCTCGAGCTCGCGCCAGGGCAGCTCGGGGTTGTTCCAGCCCATCAGTCGCCCCCCATCAGTCGTAGCCCGCCTCGACCCGCCAGCCGGTCGACCCGCAGACCAGCAGCCAGGCCCGGCCGTCCACCCCGACCACCTGGAACCGGGCCGAGGGGCCCGGGGCGGCGCCGCCGTCCCACCAGGACTCGTCGACCGGCCACGGGCCGGCCCACGCCGCGACCGGCTGCCAAGGCAGCTGCGCAGGCCCCGCGGTGGCGGAGGCGGAGGTCGCGGCGAGACGGAAGCGGGACGGCTCGGCGGTGACCACGCCCCGGTCGGTCACCGCGACCGACCTCCCGCCCTCGTCGACGACCTCGGCCCCCAGCGGGGCCGGGAAGACCCGCACCGGGGGCGGTCCGGGCACCCGGCCCGGCCAGGGCCGCTCGACCGGACGCAGCCCGACGGCCCGCTCCCCCCACGACACGGTGGCCTGCCGGGCCGCCGGCGACCGACCGCCCTGGCGCACCGGGCGGCGTACGGCGTCGAAGCCGACCAGGGCCTGGACCCGGGCCACGCCCCGCTCGACCTGGTCGTCGGCGCTGCCGCCCCACAGCCCCTCGGCGTGGGCGGCGGTGGGCTCGACGGTCTCCGGCAGGAAGCGGACCAGGCCGACCGGCGCGGTCATCGCCCCGGCGTCGCGACCCGGCCGCAGCCCGCTCGTCGCGCGGGACTGCAGCTGCCAGTGCACCCGGTCGACGAGGTCGCGGGAGGAGAAGTGACGCGGGTGCAGCCAGGCCCGGGAGGACGCCACGACGCCGTCCTGCTCGGCCTCGACCCGCACCTCGGTGGCCACCAGCCCGCGCTCGGCCAGGCCGGTCACGAACCGCTCGGCGGTGGTGCGGACGCTGAAGCAGATGGCCTCGACGGAGTCCAGGGGCGGCTCGAAGGGCACCTCGGTGGCCAGCTCGGGCGGCGGGGTGCGGGCCGCGACCAGGCTCGGGTCCTCGCCGCGCACGCGGCGCCACACCTCGCCGCCGTACCGGCCGAAGCGCTGGCGGACCGCCTCGCCGGGCAGGTCGGCGAGGTCGCCCAGGGTGCGCAAGCCGAGCCGGCGCAGCAGGCTGACCGCCTCGCGACCGGCCGGGCCGTCACCCTCGAGCACCGCGACCGGCAGTCCGCGCAGGAAGGCCCCCGACCCGCCCGGGGGCACCACCCGGCAGCCCTGGACCTCCGCGGCCCGGGCGGCCTGCTCGGCGGTGAAGAGGTCGTCGGCCACGCCGACCCGGCAGTCCCAGACGCCCTGGTCGACCAGGCACTCCGCGACCACTGCGGCGGCCGCCTCCTCGCCACCGAAGTAGCGTCCCGGCGCCCGGACGGCCAGCAGGCCGGGGCGCATCGGGGAGACCCCGGGACGCAGCGCCTCGACCGCGGCCAGGACCGGCTCGAAGGTCCGCACGTCGCGGTCGGGGTTGGCGTCGAGCAGCACCAGCTCGGGACAGCGGGCCTGGGCGTCGCGGCGGCGCTGGCCGCGGCGCACCGACTCGGCGCGGGCCGGGCCGTTGCAGACCTCGACCGCACCGGCGTGCAGCACCGCCGCCGGGACCGCGGTCGGCCGACCGGCCTCGACCAGGGCGGCCACGACCGGCCAGTCGGGACACCACACGACCAGGACCCGGGCACTCATCCCGCCGCCCCCGCAGCCGCTCCCGCAGCCGCCCCCGAGGCCCACCGCGCGGGGCGGGTGACGCGTCGCTCGTGCTCGGTCGGTGCGACCAGCTCCAGCGCCGACCTCTCCCCGGGGAAGAGCACGTCGGCGCGCACCGCGGGCGCGGTGCCCCGGCGCACGGCCAGGGTCGCCCGGCGCTGGCGCAGCACGCCGCGTCCCTGCTCGGGGCCGGTCCAGCGCACCTGCTCCAGGGAGAGCCGCGCGTCGCAGCGCGGCCACTCCCCCCAGACCACCAGCGCAGCCGAGCGGGTGCGCAGCCGGGCCTCGATCCGCCCGGCGGACGTCGCGTCCACGCTCAGCGGGGGGCGGAGGACGACCACGCGGAGCACGTCGACCAGGGCCGCGGTCACCTCGCGCCAGTGCTCGCCGGGCTCGGGGACCAGGACCGTACGGCCCAGGTCGACGCCCAGCTCCTCGGCCGCCTCGGCGCCGAAGTCGCCCCACCCCGCGAAGCCGACCCACTCCCCGGCCTGCGACGCCCCGGCCGCCAGGGCCAGCGCGAGCGAGGCGGAGTCGACGCCGTA
>JBBSKO010000197.1:0-4671 GCA_038256225.1 Propionibacteriales bacterium
CTCGACGCCGGCGCCGGCATGGGTCGGGTCGCGGCGGCGCTGCAGCGGCGCGGCCACCACGTGCTGGCCGTCGAGCCCGACGCCGGCCTGGTCGCCCGGGCGCAGGCCACGTACCCGGACCTGCCGGTGCTGCCGGTCGACATCCTCGACGTGGACGCCGGCATGCTGGCGGCAGCGGGCGCCCCGGAGGCCTACGACCTCGTGGTCGCCGTCGGCAACGTGATGGTCTTCGTCGCCGAGGGCACCGAGGTGGCGGTACTGCGCCGCCTGCACGACCTGCTCGCGCCCGGCGGGCGGGTGCTCGTCGGCTTCCACCCGGTGGACGGGCCCACCACCAGCCGCGACTACGCGCCCGGGGACTTCGTCGCCGACGCGGCGGCCGCCGGCCTGCACGTCGACGTCCGGCACGGCTCCTACGAGCTGCACCCACCGACGGACTCGTACGCCGTGTGGGTGCTCGCCCGCGCGGCCGACCGTGCCTGAAGGACCGTCCGGGCCCCGAGGGGCCTAGAAGGTCTCGACGTCGTCCAGGAGCGTGTCGAGCACGTGCTCCGGCAGCGGCTGCGGGTCGTGCTTGCGGCCGAGGGAGGCCTCCGAGTGCGCGCCGCAGCCGTGGTCGAGGGAGACCACGCGGCCGTCGTCGTTGGCGTCGCCGTTCGCGCACACGCCGAACATGAGCGAGAGCGGTCCGGCCAGCCGCACCAGGAAGCCGCAGCCGTCGCAGGACTGGGTCGCGGACTTCGCGATCAGGGCCTCGGGACCCGGGTCGCCGTCGTACCACCGCTCGGCGGCGAGGTCGCGACCCTCCGGTGAGAGCGTGCGGACCCGGCCGAGGCCGAGGTCGCCCGCGACCTGACGGACCTGGGCCTTCTCGTCGGGGTCGAGCGGGTCGTCGCCGAAGGAGTACGTCGGGACCAGGCGGGAGTCCTCCTCCTCGACGGGCAGCAGGTCGCCCGGGGAGAGGTCGCCGGGGCGGATCCGCTCGCGGTAGGGCACCCAGGCCGGGGCCACGATGGCCTCGTCGCCGGGGACCAGCACGATCTCGTCGACCGTGACGTTCTTCTGGCGGGAGGCGCGGACCACGGTGACCGACCAGTGCCACCCGCGGTATCCGGTGCGGGTGCAGCCGAAGCGGTGCGTGACCAGACGGTCGCCCTCGTTGTCGGTGCCGAGGTGCTCGCCCACGTCTCCGGCGCCGACCTCCTCGAGCAGCGCCGAGCGGGCGAGGTCGACCGCACCGGCGGCGGTCGCGTCGGGCGGGCGTCGCGTCAGGGTCCTCACGCCGCAGAGTCTGACGGATCGGGCCGGACGGTTCCAGCACGGGGGTCGGGGTGTCCCACGACGGCGTCCCTGGCGGGAGGCAGGATGGACCCATGAGCTCGGACCGCCCCGGCACCTCCCCTCCCGGGACCGACCCGGGTCCGCAGGGGGACCCCGCCTCCGGGCCGGCGCCCGGACCGGACGCGCCCACCACGCCGGGGACCAGCAGGTCGACGCGGGCCGGCCGGGTGGTCCGCGGACTGGGCAGCGGCGTGGCCGGTGGTGTCCGGGCGACCGGTCGTGGCGTCGGGGGCGCGGCGCGGGTGACCGGGCGCGCCGGGCGCTTCACCGTCTTCCAGGCCCGCCGTGCGGCGCGCGCGGAGGGCGCCGACCAGTCCGGGCTCTCGCGACTGATCGAGATGCACGCCTTCAACACCGCCGGTGACGCCGCGGTCGCGATCGCCCTGGCCGGCACGCTGTTCTTCCAGGTCCCCACCGGCGAGGCCCGCGGCCAGGTCACGCTCTTCCTGGTCCTGACGATGCTGCCCTTCGCGATCGTCGCCCCCCTGATCGGGCCGTTCCTGGACCGCTTCAGCCACGGCCGGCGGTGGGCCATCGGGGCGACCATGGCCCTGCGCGCCTTCTTCTGCTGGGTGCTGGCCGGCGCCGTGACGAGCGACTCCGCGCTGCTGTTCCCCGCCGCCCTGGGCGTGCTGGTGGCCTCCAAGGCGTACGGCGTGACCCGCGCCGCAGCCGTCCCGCGGCTGCTGCCGTCGTCGCTGACGCTGGTCAAGGCCAACGGCCGGGTCTCCCTGTCGGGCATCGTCGGCGCGGTGGTCTCCGCGCCGATCGCGGCGCTGGCGGCGACGGCGGGCTCGGAGTGGGCGCTGCGCTACGCGTTCCTGCTGTTCGTGGTCGCGACCGTGCTGGCCATCCTCCTGCCCGGCAGGGTCGACTCCTCCGAGGGCGAGACGGCGATGTCGATGCGCGAGCAGCCGGATCCCGTCCCGCCGTCGGACGCCCGGGTGGAGCGGCGCGACGCGGCGGCCGCCGAGCCGACCGTGCCGCTCCAGGTGGTCCCCGCGTCGTACGACGGGGGGCCGCTGGACCCCGACGCCGCACGCGAGCCGGACCCCGACCCGGCCGACCTGTCCGGCGACCTCGCGGCCAACGAGGCCGCCGACCCGACCCTCGAGCAGCCGCCCGGGCTGTTCCCCGACCCGTCACCGGCGCCGTCCGAGACGCGCCGCGAGGCCGCCCGGCGACGCGCCCGGGAGCGCCGCAGCACACGGATCCCGGCGTCGGTGGCCTTCGCGCTGCGGGCCAACTGCGGGCCGCGGTGGATGTCGGGGTTCCTGGTGATGTTCATGGCGTTCCTGCTGCGCGAGAACCCCATCGCCGGCTGGGAGGACCGCCCCGAGCTGCTGCTCGGCGTGGTCGCCGGCGGGGCCGGGATCGGCAACGCGCTCGGCATCCTGGCGGCGTCGCTGGCCAAGCGGATCGACCCCGCCGTGATGGTGGTCGTCGCGCTGCTCGCCGACGCCGGGATCGCCCTGCTCGGCGCGTTGTTCTACGGCCTGCCGACGCTGTTCGGCCTCGGCCTGGTGGCCGGACTGGCGCAGTCTCTGGGCAAGGTGTCGCTCGACGCCACGATCCAGGAGAGCGTCCCGGCCCGGGTGCAGGCCAGCGCGTTCGCGCTCAGCGACACCACGCTGCAGCTGGCCTGGGTCGTCGGCGGGTTCGTGGGGATCGTGCTGCCCCTGGTGCCGCAGCTCGGGCTGGGCCTGGCGTGCGCGGTGCTGGTCGCCTGGTCGGCGTTCGTGCTGCTCGGACGGCCGCGCTCGCAGGCCGACCAGGGCCGGCTGGCCCCGCTCTGAGCCCGCGGGCGGGCGCGGGCCCTACTGCTCGAGCTGGTCGGCGAGGGCGCGCAGCAGCTTGGCCGTGGGGCGCGCCGTGCGCGGGTCCGGGTGCCGCTCGTGACGGTAGGACTCCCCCACGTCGTCGAGGAGCCGGATCAGGTCCTCGACGATCGGGACCATCTCGTCGGGGCGCCGCCGCCGGGCCTGGGACTGGTTGCGCGCCAC
This sequence comes from Propionibacteriales bacterium, assembly GCA_038256225.1. GTDB lineage: Bacteria > Actinomycetota > Actinomycetes > Propionibacteriales > Nocardioidaceae > Nocardioides. The sequence continues at coordinate 3,345 of JBBSKO010000197.1, forward strand.
CGAGGTGGGCTCGTCCAGCACGCGCACCTGCAGCGCCTGGTCGCCGCGGCGGCCCTGGGCGATGCCGAACTCGACCCGGGTGCCGGCCTTCAGCGTGGTGACGCCCTCGGGCAGCGCCTCGGCGCGGACGTAGACGTCCGGCCCCTCGGTCTGCGAGAGGAACCCGAAGCCCTTCTCGGTGTCGAACCACTTGACCTTGCCAGTGGGCACGGCGGCATCCTCCCGGTCTGACGCCCCCGGGACCGGGAACGACCTCGCAGACTACCGGCCGGCCGCGGCGAGCCCACCCGGCCACCCGGTGTCCAGCCAGGCGGCGAGGTCGGCCAGGTCGCTGAGCACCACGTCGGTGCCGGCCGCGCGCAGCTCCGCGGCGTCGCACCCCCCGCTCGGCACCGACACGCTGAGCACGCCCGCGGCCCGGGCGCCCTCGACGTCGTGCACGTGGTCGCCGACGTAGGCCGCCGCCCCCTCGGCCCGCAGCGCATCCGCCTTGCCGACGCCCCAGACCTCGCCGTGCAGGACGTCGACCGCGAGCCCCAGGTGGTCGACGTGGCGGCGGGCGTTGGGGGCGTACTTGCCGGTCACCAGCACCACCCGGCCCCCGCGGTCGTGCACCGCGGCCAGGGCCTCGTGCGCGCCCGGGAGCACCGGTACGGGCGCGATCGCGTGGTCGACGTACAGCACGCGGAACCGGGCGATCGCGGCCGGGAGGTGCGCGGCGTCGACGTAGGGCGCGAGCGTCGCGTCCAGCGGCGGGCCGAGGCGCTCGGAGAGGTCGTCGAGCGGCAGGGCGACCCCGAGCTCGTCGCCCAGCGCGGCCAGCGTCGCCCGGAACCCCGGGCGGGTGTCGATCAGGGTCATGTCGAGGTCGAACCCGATCGTGGTGCGCATGCCGGCCAGCGTAGGAGGCCCGGCGGGTGGCCCGGCAGGTGGCGATCTGGTGCCCGGTGGGGCGGGTGGGACACAATGGGAGGTTCCGACCACAGCCGGGCCCGCCGTGGGCCCGCTCAGACCCAGGGGGCGACGTGCAGCGGACCGCGGGCACGACCGGGGCGGGACGCCCGCGCGCCCTCTTCGCGGCCGTCCTCGTCACCGCTCTGGCCGGCACGCTCGGGACCGGACTGGTCACCGCGGGTCCCGCCGGCGCCGACCACCCGACCGCGACCGCCGACGCCGGCACCCGGCTGCACCTGGTGACGCTGACCGGGCCGGGCACCTCCGGGCAGCCCGGCAGCGACGCGGCCGCACGCGACCGGATGCGCGACCGCCAGGACGCGGTGCTGGCCGCCGTGGGGGCGCCCACCCCGGTCTACCGCTGGACGACCGC
>JBBSKO010000198.1:0-4642 GCA_038256225.1 Propionibacteriales bacterium
CCTGGCGGGCCACGGCGTCGCCCCGCTCCGTCCGGGCGAGGACCTCCTCGTGCCCGACTACGTCGACCTGCTCGCCGGGGACCGGCCGCTGCCGGCGCCACCCGTGGTCGGACCGACCTACGACGCCGCTCGCGCCGCCGCCGCGCGGGCGACCTTCATGCTCGAGCGCCAGCGCCTCGCCGACGCCCTGGGAGCGCCGGGGGGTGGGCGGCAGCTCGTGCCGTCGCCGGTCTACGACGCGGGCCGCCACGCATGGGGCGCGGTGAGCCCCTCGATGCGCCACGTCGAGCACTACCGGCGCGACCCGGCCCTGCGCCACCGCGTCCTGGACCGGGTGCTGACCGGGCTGGACGCCCGCGCCCGCCCCGCCACCGGCGACGACGACGCGGTGGTGGTCCTGGCCCACAGCCTCGGCGCGCTCGTGGCGCTGGACCTCCTGCCGCACCTGCCCGCCGGCGTGGGCGTCCCGCGGCTGGTCACCCTGGGCAGCCCGGCCGGCTGGCCGTCCCTGCACCGGGGTCCGGGACGCACCGACGCGTCCTTCCCCTACGACCGGGTCGGGTCCTGGGTCAACCTGCACAGCCCGCGCGACCTCGTCCCCCTGGGCCGGGGGAGCGCCCGCCTCTTCCCCGCGGCGCTCGACGTGCCGGTCCGGCTGCCACCGGCCCGGCACGGCGCCGAGCTCTACCTCGGCGTGCCGGTGGTGGCCCGCGTCCTGGCCGACATCCTGGGTGCGGCGGACCGGGGTGCCCTGGCCGCGGCGGCAGCCCGTGAGGCAGGCTGAGCGGGTCCGCTCCCGGCGTCGCCGCGAGCACCCTGCTGCCCCCGGTGGCCGACGGAAGGCACCCCGCGTGCGTCTGACCACCCCCGTCCGCACGGTCGCCGCCGCGGTCGCGACCGTGATCCTGATCGGCGCCGGGACGGCCGCCACCGCGGCACCGTCACCGACGACGGCCGGCACCGCCGAGGCCCCGGCGACCGCCTGCCCCACGGGCGGTCAGGAGCACGGGCACGGGACGTCCGCGGGCACCGCCGCACGCTCGACGGGGGCGACGCCGGTGCGTGGTCCGGACCACCGTGAGGTGACGGCGGCCGAGCAGCGCGCGATCGAGGCGCGCACCGACCGGCTCCTGGCCCAGCGGTCCGCGGGTGCAGCCGCCCGCCGGGACGTCCCGACCTACGTCCACGTGATGGCCGGCGAGGACGGCGAGGGCGACCTCAGCCGCGCCGTCGTGCGCCGGCAGGTGCGGGTGCTCGACCGGACGTACCAGGGCTCCGGGTTCCGCTTCGACCTCGCCGGGATCGACCGCACCTACGACGACCGGTACCACCGGGACCGTCGCAGCAGCGAGTACCGCGCCGAGACCCGTCGTGGCGGGCCCGGTGCCCTCAACATCTGGCTGGTCGACTTCGCCTACCTCGGTGTCGCCACCTTCCCCTGGGACCAGGCCACCAGCCCGGGGCTGGACGGGGTGCGGGTCGACGTGGGGTCCGTGCCGGGCGGCGACCTCGAGCGCTTCGACCTGGGCAGGACCGCCACCCACGAGGTCGGGCACTGGCTGGGGCTCTACCACACGTTCCAGGGCGGCTGCACGCGCCGCAACGACCTGGTGCGCGACACCCCGGCCCAGTCGGGCCAGAGCGCCGGCTGCCCCGTGGGCCGTGACTCCTGCGCGCTGCCGGGCACGGACCCCGTGCACAACTACATGGACTACAGCGACGACGCCTGCTACGAGCGCTTCAGCCCGGGGCAGGTGGGCCGGATGCAGTCCATGTTCACCGCGTACCGGGCCTGAGCCCCCGGGGACCGCACACCTGCAGGTTCCTGCAATGCGAAGACGTGAGGAGCGTGGGGTCTCGCGACCGGCGGGGCGCTGCGGCACAGTCGTCGGCGGGGAAAGCGGTCGTAGCCCACACCGTCCGCGGACCTCATGGCTCCTGTCCCGGGCCCACAGCGGTCCGCGTGCTCGACGTTCCGGGGAACATCTCGGGCGTTCCCCGGAAGTCGAGCACGCGGACCGCTGTCTCCGTCAGCACCTCCACCGCCAGTCGACGTCGCTCGCCCGCGGTGCTCTCCACCACCGTCGCCCAGACGGCGGCGCACCCGCGCTCCAGGGCGAGCGCCGCCCCCGTCACGCCGGCGGCCGTCGCCAGGTCGCCGGGCACCTCGTACGCCGGCAGCGCCGCCACGGGCTCGGCGCCGTCGGCGACCAGCAGCCCGGTGAGCCGGTCACGCCGGTCCCGGTGCGCGGTGTAGGCCTCGTCGAGGCGGGCGGCGAGCGCGGGGTCGGCGGGCCGCGACGTCTGCGCCCCCAGCAGGCCGTGCACCCAGACGGCGGCGTGCTCCGCGGCGAGCGCGTCCTGGAGCGCCTCGCGGGGCGTCACGACCGGCCCCGGCCGCCGGAGCCGCGCCCTGCACCGGGCGAGGCACCAGGGGCGGTGGTCGGCAGCACCGCCAGCCGCTGGGCGAGGCCGGCCGACATCGAGGCCAGCAGTCGCGCCAGCGCTCCGCTGTCGACAGCCACGGAGAGGTCGGCGAGACGGACCCGCAGCTGCTCCTCCCGGTCGCGCACCAGGGCCAGCAGCGGGTCGGCGGGGGCGGCCCGCCGCGCGGCCCGGGGGAGGTCGAGCGGCTGACCGAGGGCCTCCGCGTGCGCCTCGTGCAGCGCCAGCAGCGGCGCGAGCACGTCCCGCAGGGCCGGCACGGAGCGCTGCGCCGCCATCACCAGGGTGGCGGCCGCAGCCAGCGCCTCCCGGGCCTCGCCGACCCGGTCGGCGTCGTCCGTGGTCTCCTGCGCGCCGCCCGGGGCGGCGGTCGACGCCGGGCTCAGCGAGCCGCCGCGCGTCGCCGAGGTGTCCGCGCCGGAGCTGCAGCCCACGAGCAGGAGACCGAGGCCGGCGCCGCCGAGCAGCAGCCCGCGGCGGGTGGCCGGCACCGGTGCTGGCGGGGGTGCCGGCAGCGGGGCGGTGGTCGGGGTCACGGGCGGTGAGCCTACCCGCGCCGGCCGCACGGCCCGGCCGGCGAGCACGTCGCGATGCCCTAGGATCGGCCCTTGCCCGTGCGCGCCACGGGCTCGACCACAACAGCACAGGAGGACGGCACCGTGAACGCCCCCCAGGACCGGATCGCCGACGAGCTCGCAGGCCCCCTGCTCGAGCTCGGGCTCGACCTCGAGGCCGTGGAGCTGACGCCGGCCGGCAAGCGCCGCGTGCTGCGCGTGGCCGTGGACCAGGACGGCGGGGTCACCCTCGACGACGTCGCCGAGGCCACCCGCCGCGTCGACGAGGTGCTCGAGGCCTCCGACGTGATGGGCCAGCACCCGTACACCCTCGAGGTGACGTCGCGCGGCGTCGACCGCCCGCTCACCCTCGAGCGGCACTGGCGTCGCAACGTCGACCGCCTGGTCCGCGTGACGCTGCACGAGGGCGAGCCGGTCACCGGGCGGATCCTGGCCGCGGGACCCGACGCGGTCGAGCTCGATGTCGACGGCACCACCACCACGCTGGCGTACGCCGACGTGGCCCGCGCCCTGGTGCAGGTCGAGCTGAACCGCCGGGCCCGGCCCGCGGACCCCGAGGACGACGGCACGGACGACGGCACGCACGACGAGGACGACGAGGGCGACGACGACGCCGCCCTGACGGAGGAGGACGACTGATGGACATCGACCTGAGCATCCTGCGGATGCTGGAGCGTGAGAAGGAGATCAGCTTCGACGTGCTCGTCGAGGCGATCGAGCAGGCGCTGCTGATGGCCTACCTGAAGTCGCCGGGCGCCAGCAACGGCGCGCGCGTCGAGCTCGACCGCAAGAGCGGGCACGTCGCGGTGATGGCCCCCGAGCTCGACGAGGACGGCGCGAAGGTCGGCGAGTTCGACGACACCCCCGAGGGGTTCGGCCGGATCGCGACCACGACCGCCAAGCAGATCATGATGCAGCGTCTCCGTGACGCCGAGGACGACCGCCGCTTCGGCGAGTTCGCCGGCCGCGAGGGTGACGTCATCTCCGGGGTGATCCAGCAGGGCCGCAACCCCGACGACGTGCTCGTCGACCTCGGCAAGCTGGAGGCGCACCTGCCGCTCGCCGAGCGGTCCCCGGGCGAGACCTACACGCACGGGACCCGGATCAAGTGCCTGGTGCTGTCGGTGCGCAAGGGGATGCGCGGGCCGCAGGTGACGCTGTCGCGCTCGCACCCCAACCTGGTCCGCAAGCTCTTCGCCCTCGAGGTGCCCGAGATCGCCGACGGCAGCGTGCAGATCGCGGCGATCGCGCGCGAGGCCGGGCACCGTACGAAGATCGCGGTGCACACGAAGGTGCCCGGGATCAACGCCAAGGGCGCCTGCATCGGCCCGATGGGCCAGCGGGTGCGCAACGTGATGGCCGAGCTCGACGGCGAGAAGATCGACATCGTCGACTGGGCCGAGGACCCCGCCCGCCTCGTGGCCAGCGCTCTGTCGCCGGCCCGCGTCAGCGAGGTCCGGGTCGTCGACCTGGCCGCCCGCTCGGCGCGGGTCGTGGTGCCGGACTACCAGCTGTCGCTGGCGATCGGCAAGGAGGGTCAGAACGCCCGCCTGGCGGCCCGCCTCACCGGGTGGCGCATCGACATCCACTCCGACGAGGAGCCGGCCGAGGACGAGGTGCCC
>JBBSKO010000199.1:0-4620 GCA_038256225.1 Propionibacteriales bacterium
GTTGTGGCCGGGCTCACGGTGCCGTTCATCGGGGTCGCCGGGATGGCCACGCAGACCGCGGCCGACAGCATGGACGAGCTGCCCACCGAGCTGGAGGACGTCCCGCTCTCGCAGAAGACGACCATGCTCGACAGCCAGGGCAAGGTGATCGCGACGCTCTACGACGAGAACCGCGTCAACGTCCAGCTCAAGGACATCAACCGCACGATGGTCAAGTCGATCGTGGCCATCGAGGACTACCGCTTCTACCAGCACGGCGCGATCGACGTGCGTGGCACGCTGCGCGCCCTGGTCACCAACTCCGCGAGCTCGTCGGTCCAGCAGGGCGGGTCCTCGTTGACCCAGCAGCTGGTCAAGCTGAGCCTGCTCAACGCCGCCGACACCAGGGCCGAGGAGCGTGCGGCCACCGAGCAGACCTACACCCGCAAGCTGCGCGAGCTGCGCTACGCGGTGGCGCTGGAGCAGCAGCACTCCAAGGACTGGATCCTCGAGCGCTACCTGAACACCGCCTACTTCGGCGACGGGGCGTACGGCATCCAGGCCGCCGCGAAGCACTTCTTCGACGTCAACGCCAACGAGCTGGACCTGCGCCAGTCGGCGATGCTGGCCGGTCTCGTGCAGAACCCCTCGGCGTACGACCCCACGAACGCGCCGGAGCGCGCGCTCGAGCGTCGCAACGTCGTGCTCGACCGGATGGCCGAGCTCGGCGCGGTCAAGGACCGCAGGGCCACGAGAGCGAAGAAGACGAACCTCGGGCTGGACGTGCAGGACGCCAAGAACGGGTGCCTGTATTCCGCCGCACCGTTCTTCTGCGACTACGCCTACTCCTACCTGATGGCCGACCCCGCGCTGGGCGAGACCCGCGCGGAGCGCCAGGAGCTGATCGAGGCCGGCGGCCTGACCATCAGCACCACGGTCGACCTCCGCTTCCAGCAGGCCGCCACCGAGTCGGTGCAGAGCCAGGTCAACCCCACGGACCAGGCCATCGGCGGGCTGGCCATGGTCGAGCCGCGCACCGGCGCGGTGAAGGCCATCGCCCAGTCCCGCCCGATGGGCAACGGACCGGGTGAGACCTTCCTCAACTACGTCACCCCGCAGGAGTACGGCGACTCGGCCGGCTTCCAGGCCGGCTCGACCTTCAAGCCGTTCGTGCTGGCCACCGCGGTCAAGCAGGGCATCCCGCTGAGCACGTCGATCGCGTCGCCCCAGACGCGGACCTTCAACCAGGCCGAGTTCGCCAACTGCCCGGGGCAGCCGCCGTTCGCCGGCACCTTCCCGGTCGGCAACTCCACCGGTGCGGGCACGTTCAACCTCTACACCGGCACCCAGCAGTCGGTGAACACGTTCTTCGTCGAGCTCGAGCGCCGCACCGGCGTCTGCGAGCCGTACAACCTGGCCAAGCAGATGGGCGTCAGGCTCGACACCCCGACCGGCCCCGGTGCCGAGCGGGTCCCGATCTTCACCCTCGGCGTGGCCAACGTGAGCCCGGTCGAGATGGCCGAGGCCTACGCCACCTTCGCCGGCCGCGGCCTGCACTGCGACTCCCGCCCGGTCACCTCCATCGAGGACGCCAACGGCAACGTCATCAAGTCCTACGACGCGACCTGCGAGCAGGTGCTCGACGCCCCCGTCGCCGACGCCGTCAACGACGTCCTGCGCGGCGTGCAGGAGCCGGGCGGGTTCGGCTTCAACGCCGGGATCAGCCTGTCCCAGGAGAGCGCCGGCAAGACCGGCACGACCCAGGACGCCAAGTCCGTGTGGTTCGCGGGCTACACCCCCAACCTGGCCGCCGCGGCCATGATCGCCGGCGCCAACCAGCAGGGGCAGCCGCAGACGCTGGTCGGCCAGACGGTCGGCGGGTCCTTCGTCGACACCGCGTCGGGTTCCGGCACCGCCGGCCCGCTGTGGGGCGACGCGATGCAGGTCGTGCAGCAGTGGCTGCCCGACGCCACCTTCACCGCGCCCTCCGTCACCGAGATCGCCGGTGTCCAGGTGACCATCCCCGACGTCGGCGGGCAGGACCCGGCCGGCGCCCAGGCGCAGCTCGAGACGGCCGGCTTCGTGGTCACCCAGGGCACCTCGGTCTACTCCGGCTACGCCGAGGGCACGGTGGCCTACACCTCCCCCGGTGGCGGCACAGCGCTGGGCAGCGGCGGCTCGGTCACCATCTACACCTCCGCCGGGCCTGCCCCGGCCCCGCCGCCCCCGGCCCCCGCCCCCTCCCCCTCCACCGGCGGTGGCGGCGGCACGGATGACGGCGGCACGGGCGGCGGCGGCACGGGTGGCGGCGGCGACTCCGGCGGTGGTGGCGGCGGCGACAGCTCCGGCAACTCCGGCGGCGACAACTCCGGCGACAACTCCGGCGACAACTCCGGCGGCAACTCCGGCGGCAACGGCGGCGGCAACGGCGGCGGCTGACCGCCGAGGTGACGCTCGCGGACAGCCGAGATGACGGTTGAGGCGCGTCGAGGTGACGCTCGCGTAAAGCCGGTGGGACAGCCGGTGGGACAGCCGGTGGTGCGTCAGGCCAGCTGGCGGCGTACCTCGGCGGCCACGGCGGCGCCGTCGGCCCGGCCCTTGACCCGGGGCTGGACGGAGCCCATCACCGCACCCATCGCCTTCATGCCCGCGCCGGCAGACCCGGTCGCCTCGACCACCTCGGTCACGATCGCGCTGATCTCGGCCGGGGAGAGCTGCACGGGCAGGTAGTCGGCGATCACCGCGGCCTCGGCCCGCTCCTTGGCCGCCATCTCGGCCCGCCCGCCCTCGTCGAAGGCGACCGCGGCCTCGCGCCGCTTCTTGGCCTCGCTGGACAGCACGTCGACCACCTCGGCGTCCGCGAGCTCGCGGGCGGTCTTGCCGGCGACCTCGGCGTTCGTGATCGCCGAGAGCACCATCCGCAGGGTCGAGGACCGGATCTCCTCCCGCGCCTTGATGGCCGTGACGAGATCGGTGCGCAGGCGGTCCTTCAGAGCACTCATGCGCTCATCATGGCAGCCGCCGTGGGACCCTGGCCGCGTGCGCCCGCTCCCCCTGCTCGCCGCCACCACGGCCGCCCTCGCGAGCGCCGGGGCCGGCCTGACGGCGTACGCCGCGGCCGAGGCGCGCGCCTACACCCTGAGGCGCGTCACCGTTCCCCTGCTGCCGGCCGGGCACCGCCCGCTCCGGGTGCTGCACCTCTCCGACCTCCACCTGACCCCGGGGCAGGACCGCAAGCTCGCCTGGCTGCGGGGGCTGGCCGACCTCGCGCCGGACCTCGTGGTCGACACCGGCGACAACCTGTCGTCGCACCACGCGGTCGGGCCGCTCCTGGACGCGCTCGGCCCGCTGCTCACCGTGCCGGGCGTGTTCGTGCTCGGCTCCAACGACTACTTCGAGCCGACCATGCGCAACCCCCTGCGCTACCTGCTGCCCGACGACGGCACGCGGCACACCGACGTCGCCCAGCTGCCCTGGCGCGACCTGACCCGACGCCTGACCGGCGCCGGGTGGCGGGACCTGACCAACACCCGCGACACGATCGACGTCGGTGGCACCCGGATCGCCTTCGCCGGCGTGGACGACCCGCACCTGCGCTACGACCGCCTGGACGCGATCGCGGGACCGGCGGACCCCGACGCCGACGTACGCCTCGGCGTCGCCCACGCGCCGTACCTGCGGGTCCTCGACCAGATGGCCACCGACGGCTACGACGCCGTCCTGGCCGGCCACACCCACGGAGGGCAGGTCTGCCTGCCGGGGCTGCCGGGACGCCCCGCCCGGGCGCTGACGACGAACTGCGACCTCGACCCCGCCCGGGCCAAGGGCCTGCACCGCCACCCGGCCGACTCGCGACCCGGGGACCCGGGGTCGTCCTGGCTCCACGTGTCTGCCGGCCTCGGCACCAGCCCGTACGTCCGACTGAGGGTCGCCTGCAGGCCCGAGGCCACGCTGCTGACCCTGGTCCCGACCGGGCCTCCGTCGACGGTGGGCTGACCCGATTGGGGTCGGCCCCACGACCTCTTGTATGCTCCCCGAGGTCGTGGGCATCGCCCACATCGGGCTGTGGCGCAGCTTGGTAGCGCGCCTCGTTCGGGACGAGGAGGCCGCAGGTTCAAATCCTGTCAGCCCGACCACGCAAGGGTCAGGTTCCGGTACGCCGGGGCCTGGCCCTTCGTCGTCCCCGCCCGCGGACCCGGTCACCGGACCACGACGACCGGGGTCCCTTCCCCGCTGCTGCGTGCCAGACTGGCGCCATGGCCGACCAGGACCGAGAGCGCGAGCTGGAGAAGCTCAGCCTCGCCAAGCCCTCCCTGTTCCCGCGTCGGAAGAGGAAGGACCCCGCTGCCGCCGCCGAGGGCGACGTCCCGCCGCCGGTGGCCAGCGAGCCGTCTCCCGAGCCCTCCCCGGCGCCCGAGCCGGTCGTGGTGGCCCCACCGGCGCCCACCGCGCGTCCGGTCGAGGCCCCGGCGGCACGGCGGGCCGCACCGATCGTGCCCCCGGAGCCGCTCCGCCCGGTCACGGACGCCCAGCCCACGGAGACCCGGCCCACCGCCGTCCTGGACCAGCACGCCGAACCCGCCGAACCCGCCGAGCCCGCCGAGCCCGCCGCGCCGCGAGAGCGCTGGACGCCGCCCGTGA
>JBBSKO010000200.1:0-4615 GCA_038256225.1 Propionibacteriales bacterium
CACGAGGCGGTGGCCCGGTTCCGCGCCGGACCCGGTCGGGGCGTCCGTCGTACGACGCTGCACACGGCGCTTGCCGAGCGGGTCGCCGCCGCCGGGGTGCCGGTCGAGCAGCGCCGGGTCGAGTCGGTCGAGCAGCACGCGAACCACGTCATGGTCGACGGCGAGCCCTCCCGGCACCTCGTCGCCGCCGACGGCCTGCACTCCCCGCTGCGCCGCTCGCTGGGTCTCGACGACCCCGGCCCCGCCGCCGGGCGCCGCTACGGCCAGCGCCTGCACGTCGCCACCGCGCCGTGGAGCGACCTCGTCGAGGTGCACTGGGGCCCGCGCGCGGAGGCGTACGTGACCCCCGTCGCCCCCGACCTCGTCGGTGTGGCCGTGCTCAGCGCCGAGAAGGGGCCGCTGGCCCGGGTGCTCGGCGACTTCCCCGCACTGGAGGAACGCCTCGGGAGCGCCGACCGGACACCGGTGCGCGGCGCCGGACCCCTGCGGCAGCGCTCCACCCGCCGGGTCACCGGCCGCGTGCTGCTCGTCGGAGACGCCGCCGGCTACGTCGACGCCCTGACCGGCGAAGGCATCGCGCTCGGGCTGGCGGAGGCGCAGGCGGTGGTGGACGCCGTCGTCGCGGGCGACCCCGGGTCGTACGAACGGACCTGGCGCCGGCTGCGGCGCCGGCACGAGCTGCTGACCCGCGGCCTGCTCGGCGCGACCCGCCGGCCGCTGCTGCGGCGCGCCCTGGTGCCGGCCGCGAGCGCCGTCCCGGCCTTCTTCGGCCTGGCCGTGGACCAGCTGGCGAGGCCGGCGTGAACGCCCTCGAGACCCACGGGGCCGTCGAGCAGGTGGTCCTGCTCGACGAGGACGGACGCGCCGTCGGGCGCGCCGACAAGGCGACCGTGCACCACCGCGACACCCCGCTCCACCTGGCGTTCTCCTGCTACGTCTTCGACCGGCGGGGCCGGTTCCTGCTGACTCAGCGCGCCGCGTCGAAGCGGACCTGGCCCGCGGTGTGGACCAACTCCGCCTGCGGCCACCCCGCGCCCGACGAGCCGTTCCTCGACGGCGTGCGCCGCCGGGTCGGCCAGGAGCTCGGGCTGGACCTCGCCGAGCTGCGGCTGGTGCTGCCGGCGTTCCGCTACCGCGCGGTGATGGCCGACGGCACGGTCGAGAACGAGATGTGCCCGGTCACCGTGGCCGTCACCGACGACGAGCCGAGCGCCGACCCCGACGAGGTCGACGCCGCGGTGTGGGTCGACTGGGCGGAGTTCCGCGCCGACGTGCTCGCCGGGCGCCGCGAGGTCAGCCCGTGGTGCGTCCAGCAGGTCGGGGCGCTGCCGGCCGACCCGCTCGCCGCAGCGGACCGGGACCCCTCGATGCTGCCCCCGGCGGCCCGCCCGCCGAGCTGACCGCCCGGGCTGACCCGCGCCGCAACCGTCATCTCGACGCGCCGCGAGCGTCATCTCGGCTGTCCGCGAGCGTCATCTCGGCTCGAAGCGGACGCGGCGGTCGGCGACCGAGGCCTCGACCAGGCGCACCCGCACCTGCTCGCCCAGCGGCAGCGGGCCGGCGCCGGTCACCCGCGCCTCGACGGCCGGGTCGGCCACGGTGACGGTGCCCGTGGTGGGGTCGTCGTCCTCCACCTCGACCACCACGGCGTCGAAGACCTCACCCACGCGGTGCGACAGCAGGCCGGCCTCGACCAGGTCCAGCACCGCGTTCTCGTAGCGGCGCGAGAGCTGCCCGGAGCGCTTCAGCGCGACCGGGAGGTCCGGCAGCGCCTCGAGGACCCACCCCGGTACGGGGCCGCCGCCGCACAGCGCCACGCAGACCTCCCCGGCGAAGCGGTCACCGAGGCGGCGCAGCGGGGCCGTGACGTGGGCGTACTCCGAGGCCAGGGCGGCGTGGTCGGGGTCGGCGGGCACCTCGCCGTCGAAGGCGACGTAGCCGCTGCCGCGCAGCAGCCGCGTGCAGGCCACGACCATCGCCGCCTCGGCCGCACCGACGGGTCCAGGCCACGGATGAAGTCGGGGTACAGGACCTCGGCCGGCCAGTCGATGCCCAGGGCGCGGGCGGTGCGGTGCAGGCGCCGCACGTCGCGCGGGTCCGCCGGGGGCAGGGTGCGCAGCAGCCCGACCCGGGCGTAGACCATCAGCGAGGCCGCGCCGAAGCCGGTCAGCAGCGAGACCTGGGCGTTCCACTGCTCGGCCGGCAGCTGACGGCGGAAGGTCAGCGACCAGGTGTCGCCGGCGACGTCGACCTCCTGCTCGGGCAGCGGCAGCGACACGCCCCCGCGGGCGGCCTCCCGGGCCAGCCGCAGCCCGCCGACCTCACGCAGCAGCCGGAGCGGCTCGTCGGCCGTGCCGTCGTCGACGGCGGCCTGCACCTCGTCGTAGGTCAGCTGGCGTCGTGAGCGGACCAGCGCCCGCTCGACCGTGACGTCCGTGCCCTCGCCGCTCGCGTCCACCCGGATCGTCCAGAGCAGCGCCGGGCGCACCTGGTCGGGCAGCAGCGAGGCGGCGTCCTCGGACAACACCGGAGGGTGCAGCGGGACCTTCGAGTCGGCGCCGTAGAGCGTCTCCCCGCGTCGGCGCGCCTCGACGTCGACCGGGTCGCCGGGAGTGACGAAGGCGGCCACGTCGGCGATCGCGTACCGCACGACGTAGCCCGACGGGTCCTGCGGGTCGCGCTCGAGGTGGACGGCCTGGTCCAGGTCGCGGGCGCCCGGCGGGTCGATCGTCACGAACGGCACGTCGGTGCGGTCGAGGTCGGGCAGCCGCGGCGCGGCGGCCGCCCGCCGGGCCGCCTCCTCCACCTCCGCGGGGAAGGCCGGGGTCACCTCCAGCTCCGCCTGCAGGCGGCGTACGCCCTCCCGCAGGAGGTCGTCGGTGCCCTCCGGCGCCGGTCGGACCCGGACCACACGACTGCTCGCCATGGTGGGAGCCTAGGCCCCGTGCTCGTCCTGCTGCCCCCCAGCGAGGGGAAGTACGCGCCCCAGCGCGGCGCCCCCCTCGACCTCGACGCCCTCCGCTCCCCCGGGCTCGGCCCGGCGCGCCGCCGTGTCCTCGACGCCCTGGTGGCGGTGTGCCGCGACGACCCCGACGCCGCGGCGGCCGCGCTCGACCTCGGGCCCACCCAACGTGACCTCGTCGACCGCGACGCCCGGCTGCCGTCGGCCCCGACCGCCCGCGCCGACCGGGTCTACACCGGCGTCCTCTACGACGCCCTGGACCTCGCATCCCTCGATGCCGGCGCGAAGCGGCGGGCCGGACGACGCGTCGCCGTCGTCTCGGCGCTGCTCGGCCTGGTCGCACCGGGCGACCGGATCCCGGCGTACCGCCTGTCCGGGCAGAGCGTCCTTCCGGGCCTCGGCCCCGTGGCCGGGGTCTGGCGCGAGGCGCTCGGCCCCGCCGTCCGCGACACCCTCGGCACGGGCCTGCTGGTGGACCTCCGGAGCTCGGCCTACTCCGCGTTCTGGCGCCCCGAGCCCGACCTCGCCGGGCGGACGGCCACCGTCCGGGTGCTGCACGAGCAGGACGGCCGCCGCTCGGTGGTCAGCCACTTCAACAAGGCCACCAAGGGCCGGATCGTGCGGGCGCTGCTGGAGCAGGGCGCGGACCCGAGGACGCCGGCCGCCCTCGCGGACACCGTGCGCGACCTCGGCTGGACGGTCGAGGAGCACGACCAGGGCGCCCGGGGCACGCGCCTGGACGTGGTCGTCCAGGCGCTCTGAGCCGACCGGGCCGCGGGACGGCTACCAGCCGCCGGGTCCGCCGGCCTCCGGCGGGCGCGCGTTGAACAGCCGCATCGAGCCGCGGTGCCCCTGCGCGGCGTCCTCGTGCGGCCACCAGGCCGTGACGCTGACCGACGCCGGGGCCAGCTCCATCCGGAACAGCGCCTCCAGCGGCGCGCCGAGGGCGTGGGCCAGCAGCACCTTGATCGGCGTCACGTGGCTGACCACCACGACCGTCCGGCCGGCGTGCTCGGCCAGCACCCGGTCGAGACCGGACAGCACCCGGTCCTGCACGCCGCGCATCGACTCGCCCGTACCGCCGCCGGCGGCGACCTCGGTCGAGCCCAGCCACGTCGTCAGCTCCTCGCCGTCGCGCTCGCGGACCTCACCGAAGGTGAGCCCGTCCCAGCCGCCGAACTCCATCTCGGCGAACGCGGCCTCCTCGCGCAGCGGGACGCCCAGCACCTCCGCGACCAGGTCACCCGACTCACGGGTGCGGCGCACCGGGGAGGCCAGGACGACGTCGACGGTCCCGCCCAGCGGGGCCAGCCAGTCGGCCGTCGCCCGCACCTGGTCGCGGCCCTCCTCGGTGAGCCCGGGGTTGCTTCCGCCCAGGCCGCCGGAGAACCGCTTCTCCGCGGTCATCGGCGTGACGCCGTGCCGCACGAGGACCAGGGTGGTCGGCTCCTGCAGGGCGTGCCCGCTCCAGCCCTGCTTCGGCGCCGGGGTCGCGGCGGCGACCGGCTCCGCGGGCGCAGGTGCCGCGGCGGTGGGTGCCTCGACGGGGTCGGCCGCCGCCGCGGCCACGGTCACGCCGTCCCGGGTGCCGTCGAGCGCCTCGTTGGCCAGCCGGTCGGCGTGCGCGTTGCGCGCCCGCGGCACCCAGGTCCA